>JBLIKD010000055.1:0-12129 GCA_047636275.1 Flavobacterium sp.
ACACTTTTAAGATTGTCAAAAGCACTATATTTAAAAAAAATAGATACTTTTGTTCCAGAAAAATAGAGCAATGGCAAAGAATTTAGTAATAGTAGAGTCCCCTGCAAAGGCGAAAACGATCGAGAAATTTCTGGGTAGTGATTTTCAAGTGGAGTCAAGTTACGGGCATATTGCCGACTTGCCTTCCAAAGAAATAGGGGTAGATGTAGAACACGGTTTTAAACCTAAATATGAAGTATCTTCTGATAAAAAGGCCCTAGTTAGTAAATTAAAAGCGCTAGCTAAAAAAGCTGATATGGTTTGGTTAGCAAGTGATGAGGATCGCGAGGGAGAAGCTATTTCCTGGCATCTTGCTGAAGAATTAAAATTAGATAAAACAAAAACAAAACGAATTGTATTTCATGAAATTACTAAAACCGCTATTTTAAAAGCGATTGATAATCCTCGTGAAATTGATTATAATCTGGTAAATGCGCAACAAGCTCGTCGTGTTTTAGACCGATTAGTGGGTTATGAATTGTCTCCTGTATTATGGAGAAAAATTAAAGGCGGTCTTTCAGCTGGTCGTGTACAATCTGTTTCAGTACGTTTAATTGTCGAGCGCGAAAGAGATATTCAGAACTATAATGCAGTAGCAAGTTATTCTGTAGTTGCCGAGTTTACCAATGAAACCGGAAAATCTTTTAAGGCAAAACTTCCTAAAAATTTCAATACAAAAAAAGAAGCCGAAGATTTTTTAAATAATAATATCGGCTCCACTTATAAAGTTGCAGATTTAGAAACAAAACCAACTAAAAAAACACCAACAGGGCCTTTTACTACTTCAACTTTACAACAAGAAGCAGCACGTAAACTGTATTTACCAGTTGGAATTACCATGCAATTAGCGCAACGTTTGTACGAGGCCGGACTCATAACGTATATGAGAACGGATAGTGTAAACCTTTCTAAAGATGCTATGGAAGCTGCTCAGGCAGAAATTATTAAATCGTACGGGAAAGAGTTTTCTAAACCCCGAACTTTTGTCAATAAAAGTAAAGGAGCACAGGAAGCGCACGAGGCGATTCGCCCAACGGATATGTCGCGTCATACGGTGGATATAGATAGAGATCAAGCCCGATTATATGATCTAATATGGAAAAGAACTTTAGCTTCTCAGATGAGTGATGCAAAGCTAGAAAGAACAAACGTCAAAATTGAAGCTAACAATCACAGTGAAATTTTCACGGCTTCTGGAGAGGTGTTGCTTTTTGAAGGTTTTCTGAAAGTGTACTTGGAAGGTCATGATGACGATGAAGAAGAGCAAGAAGGTATGCTACCGGCGATGAAAGTCAGTGAGAAACTTCACAACAATTACATCACGGCAACGGAGCGATATTCAAGACCTCCTGCACGCTATACAGAAGCTTCTTTGGTTAAAAAACTAGAAGAGCTAGGAATTGGTCGTCCGTCAACTTATGCACCTACTATTTCAACTATTCTCAACAGAAATTATGTTGAGAAAGGAAACCTTGACGGTCAAGAGAGAAAATATACGCAATTAGTCTTGCAGTCGAGTAAATTAGAAGAAAATTTACTTAAAGAAAATACAGGTTCTGATAAAGGAAAATTAGTTCCAACAGATATAGGTACAATCGTTACTGATTTCCTTGTAAAGAATTTTGGAAATATATTAGATTATAATTTTACCGCAAAAGTAGAACAAGACTTTGATGAAATTGCCGAAGGAAATGTCAACTGGACAGAGATGATGCAGGAATTCTACGACAAATTTCACCCAACTGTAAAAGATGTAGAAGCAAATGCCGAGAGAGAAAGTGGAGAAAGGATTTTAGGAAAAGATCCTAAAACAGAGAAGCAGGTTTTGGTTCGTTTAGGGAAATTTGGTCCAGTGGCCCAAATTGGTGAAGCGGATGATGAAGAGAAAAAATTTGCCAGTTTAATGGCAGATCAAAATATAGGAACTATTACATTGGAAGAGGCATTAGATCTTTTTCTGCTTCCGAAAGATTTAGGGGAATACAAAGGAGAAGAAGTTCAGGTCAGTAATGGTCGTTATGGACCTTACATTCGTCACGGAGCTGCTTTTGTTTCTTTGCCAAAAGGAGAAAACCCTTTGGATGTAGATTTTAAAAGAGCACAGGAATTAATTGACGAGAAAGCAATTGCCGATGCGCCGATTACTGTCTATAAAGGAGAAGGAGTACAGAAAGGTACGGGCCGTTTTGGTCCGTTCATCAAATGGGATGGACTGTTTATCAATGTGAATAAGAAATATGATTTTGATAATTTGTCACAAGCGGATATTGAAACATTGATTGAAGATAAATTACAGAAAAACATTGATAAAGTTTTGCACAACTGGGAAGAGGAAGGAATTTTGGTTGAAAAAGCACGTTGGGGACGCTCTGTTATAACGAAGGGAAAAATAAAAATCGAACTTTCTAAAGAAGTTGATGCTGCAAAATTGACATTGGTAGAAGTGCAAGAAATGATAGCTAAGAAGACACCTGCTAAAAAAGTAGCTGCTAAAAAAGCACCAGCGAAGAAAGCGGTGGCTAAAAAACCAGCAGCGAAGAAACCAGCAGCAAAGAAACCTACAGCAAAAAAGAAATAAGATGGAGTTTGATTTTTTGGTACCTATCGATACTGAAGCCCTCGAATTAATTCAAGGTTTGACCTCTCAGCAGTTGGGGAGAAAAGTCGTTTTTCATACGAAAGAGCAATTTCCGGATTTAGATAAGATTAATATCGCAGTAATTGGAGTTTTAGAGAATCGAGGGGCTGGTGAAGGGACAGAAGTTGTTGATCTGTCTGCAATTCGTAAAGAGTTGTACAGCATGTTTCCTGGTAACTGGGATGCATCAATTGCCGATCTAGGTACCATCCTGGCTGGAAACTCTGTAGAAGACTCCTACTTTGCTTTGCGAAAAGTAGCTTCGAGTTTAATAAAGAAAAAAATTATACCCATAGTTATCGGTGGTTCACAGGACCTGACATTTGCGCTTTACAGGTCATTTGATGAGCTAGAGCAAATGGTAAATTTAGTTTCGATAGACAGTAAATTTGATTTTGGGAAAGAAAATGACAGAGTATCTGCTTCGTCTTATCTGACCAAAATTATCATCGACGAGCCGAATAATCTTTTTAATTATTGTAATATTGGGTATCAAACGTATTATAATTCGCAAGAAGAGATTGATTTAGTTGAAAAGTTGTTTTTTGATGGCTACAGACTAGGAGAGATTGCTAATAACATTACGCTAGCGGAGCCTATATTTAGAGATGCAGACCTAGTGAGTCTTGATTTAAATTCCATAAAATCTGCGGATTCTGGTAATTTTATTTCATTTGCGCCTAATGGTTTTAACGGAAAAGAAATATGTTCTTTGTCCAGATATGCAGGGATTAGTGATAAAGTATCCATATTTGGAATATTCAATCATAACAATTCAAGTCAAGAATCTGTTCTTATAGCACAAATAATTTGGTACTTTATAGAAGGGTTTCATTATAGATCTAATGAGTATCCTTTTGGGAGTCGAGAAAATTATATAAAATACATTGTGCCTCTGGAAGATGAAACGCTTGTTTTTTATAAAAGCGATAAAACGGACAGGTGGTGGATTGAGATTCCATTTATTTCAAATGGTCATAATAAATTAAAAAGAAATACGTTATTGCCTTGTTCTTACGACGAATATTTAGGAGCATGCAATCAAGAGCTTCCCGAGAGATGGTGGAAAGCACAACGAAAAAACAGTATTTAAAAAGATGATTTTATACGACTATAATAATTCGATAAAAAAAAATCTTTAATTTAAAAGTATTGTTTTTTAAAAAAATAATAAATAGGTTTACAGAGTTTAAAAATAATGAATATATAATCCGCATTTATATGAAGAAGTTCATTGCATTTATGGCAATATTAGCGTTGTTAGTCAGCTGTGGTAAGTCAGGCGACAAAGGTGAGTTGGTCGGAGTCCAAGGAGGTAAGTGGCACCCTGAGAAACCGTATGGTATGACTTTAGTACCGGGAGGTGCTTACATTATGGGGAAATCTGATGATGATGTAGCTTCAATACAAGACGCCCCAACAAAAACAGTAACTGTGAGGTCATTCTACATGGATGAAACGGAAATTACGAATAGTGAGTACCGTCAATTTGTGGACTGGGTTAAAGACTCTACAATGAGAATGGAATTAGCTAAACTAGCTGATGGGCTTGGCATGAAACCTGGAGATGGTAAAGGTAAAAATTCCGGCAGTATAGGGGACTTTGCTTTCAACGATTCAGATCCTGAAAAAATGACAGCTTACGGCAAGTACATGTATGATAATTATTATAGTATAGGTACGGATGATGATCCCTATTCTGGGAGAAGGCTAAACAAAAAAGTGAAATTAATAAAGAATCCTAACTTGTATCCTGACGAATACTACGTCGAGGTAATGGATTCTATGTATTTGCCATTGGAAGCTTCGTATAATGGGTTGAGAACTATCGATGTTGATAAGTTGAAATTTCGTTATTCGTGGATGGATATTCAAGCTGCAGCAAAATCCAAAGTGGGAAAAAGGAAAGACTTCATAAAAACAGAGGAAGTGAAAGTATATCCGGATACAACTGTTTGGATTAAGGATTTTGCTTATTCGTATAATGAGCCCATGCACAATGACTATTTTTGGCACAAAGCTTACGGTGACTATCCTGTTGTAGGAGTAAAATGGACTCAAGCAAAAGCTTTTTGTGCTTGGAGAACACTAAATAAAAATAGTTATATCAAATCAAAGAAGAAAGGTCACGATTTAATTAATTCATTTAGACTTCCTACGGAAGCGGAATGGGAGTATTCTGCGAGAGGTGGGTTAGAATCAGCAAGCTATCCTTGGGGTGGACCATACACAAAAAATGACAGAGGTTGTTTTCTTGCCAATTTCAAGCCAAACAGGGGAGATTATGCCGCAGATCAGGCATTGTATACAGTTGAAGCAAAGTCCTATGAGCCAAACGGTTATAATTTATATAACATGGCAGGGAATGTTTCAGAATGGACAGACTCTTCTTACGATCCTAACGCATATGAATATGTTTCCTCAATGAATCCAAATGTATTAGATGCATCCAATAAACGTAAGGTAGTTCGTGGCGGTTCTTGGAAAGACGTTGCTTATTTCTTACAAGTAAGTACTAGGGATTTCGAATATGCTGACTCTGCAAGAAGCTTTATCGGATTTAGAACTGTTCAGGATTACATGGGATTACAAACAACCGGAAATGGTAAAAGAGTTAACAACAGATAAAAAAAACCTCCTAAATTAAAAATAAGTTATGGCATTATTAAGTAAAAAAGCAATGAATTTCGCATACGGAATGGGTGCTGCAGTTGTAATCGTTGGTGCTTTATTCAAAATCATACATTTTGAACTTGGACCGTTGACGGGTACAAGAATGCTTGCTGTTGGACTATTAACTGAAGCCTTTATTTTTGCGCTTTCCGCATTTGAGCCCGTGGAGAACGAGTTGGATTGGTCATTGGTATACCCAGAGTTAGCGAATGGTGAAAAAGGATCAGCGAGACCAAAAGTGGAAGCCGTATCAGATTCGCAAGGAATGTTATCTCAAAAATTAGATGCTATGTTGAAAGATGCTAAAATTGATGGTGAATTAATGTCAAGTTTAGGGACTAGTATCAAAAATTTTGAATCAGCTGCAAAAAGTATTGCTCCAACTGCTGAATCGATGGCTTCTACACAAAAATACAGTGAAGAGTTAAGTATGGCGGCAGCGCAGATGGAATCTTTAAATAGCTTGTATAAAGTTCAGTTACAAAGTGCGTCAAGAAATGCCCAAATCAATGAAGAAGTTCTTGAAAACAACTTAAAATTAAAGGATCAAATGCAATCATTGACAACAAACTTGTCATCATTGAACAATGTTTATGGTGGAATGCTTTCAGCGATGGGTAAAAAAGGGTAATTAGTTTCGAACTATATTAAAAAAACAACTAACTAATTAGAAGAAAATATGGCAGGAGGAAAACTAACCCCTAGACAGAAGATGATAAACCTTATGTATTTGGTTTTTATCGCTATGTTGGCAATGAATGTATCAAAAGAAGTTATTACAGGTTTTGGATTGATGAATGAAAAGTTTGAAACATCAAATGAAACGTCAAAATTAGCTAATGATCAATTGTTAAGTGCTTTAGATGCTAAAGCAGGAGAAGCAAAAGGGGAATTCTTAGTGGCTGCAGGGATAGCTCATAACGTAAAAACAATAACAGATAATTTTTTTAACTATATAGCTTCTTTAAAATCACAAGCCGCTACAGGCTTTGAAGTAGACCCTGAGACAGGGAAGTTGCCATATGAGGATATGGATAAAGGAGATAATATTGACGATTGGTTCGCAGGTGAAGGGTATTCGGAAAAAGGAAATGAAGTTGTTGCTGCAATAAACAAGTATAAGGCTGATATGAAGTCCGTTCTTGGCACGGATGTGAAATATGCTTCCATTATTAAAGAAGTTGAAAGTAAATTTAACCTTTCGGATGTTAAAAATAAAGAAGGATTAAGCGATAAATATTTGTCGTATCATTTTAAAGGTTTTCCAGCTATTGCTTCCGTGGCAAAGCTCTCTACTTGGCAAAATGACATCAATAAAGCAGAGTCTGATGTTTATAGCTCTGCGTTAGGTAAAGCTGCTGTTGCTGCTGCTTCTTATAGCAATTATAAAGCGATTGTTGTACTAGATAAAAATGCCTACTTTCAAGGCGAACAAGTAACAGGAAAAGTAGTGTTAGGGCGCTATGACGAAAACACCGTACCAATTAGTGTTACTGGCGCGAAATTAGACCCAGCAACAGGTCAAGCTAAAATAGCTATAACTGCTGGCGGTGTAGGTGAACAAAGTTTTGGAGGGCAATTTACCTTTGTTGAAGACGGAAAAACAATTCCGTTGAAGTTTGATGGTAAGTATGTGGTCGTTCCGAGACCTAATGCGGCGACGATTTCCGCAGATAAAATGAATGTAGTGTATAGAGGTGTTGTTAACCCTATGTCTATTTCTTTTGCTGGTATTTCTGATAATGATGTTTCTGCCTCAGCACCGGGTTTAACTAAGGTGGGGAACGGTAAGTACAACATGAGCCCAGGTGGAGGTGCAGAAGTTGTTATTAGTGTTTCAGGTAAAATGTCTGATGGTAAAGTTGCAACTGACAAAAAAGTATATAGAATAAAAGGTATTCCTGGTCCAACTGGAACAATTAGGGGTGAGACAGGTGTTGTAAAAGGTCCTAAGTCGAATTTAGAGATTGCTACAATTGGTGCTAAATTAGAAGATTTTGACTTTGAAGTTGGTTTAAATGTTGTAGGCTTTAATTTAAAAGTAACTGGGCAAGGAACTGTAGTTGTTCAGGGAGATAAATTAAATGCACAATGTAAAGCTGTACTCTCCAAAGCGGGAAGAGGAGATCAGGTTACTATTTCAGAAATCAAAACAAAACTTGTTGGGGCAGGTAGTTATTTATTACCAAGAACAGCTCCGGTTATTTTTGAAATACAATAATAATTAAGTTGCTGTAAGTGCTGCTTCAATATCTTATAATCATATTATGATGAATGTTAGAAATTTTTTACTAGTTATTATTTTCCTTACTGGAAGCTTGTGCTCTTTCGGACAATCTAATCTGCTAAATGCAAAAACGCCAGATCAGATAGGACTTAAAACTGCCGCCCAACGAATATCAGAGAACGATAAGCCATTGGCTTATGGCTATGTTCACGATAGGGATATCCTGATGGGTAAAACGGTTTGGGAAATTATAGATCTAAGCGAGAGAATTAATTTTGATTTATATTTCCCTGTTGATACTGCAAATATCGGTTCTAATAGGCGTTCATTGTACGATGTGCTTACTAAGGCAGTAAGAAGTGGTGAAATTACTGAAGTTTATTCAGACAGCTATTTTAATACAAAGAAATCATATAAAGATATCCAGTCATCATTGAGTCGTATAGACACTACCGATGCTGGTAGAGAGCAAGTGAATGCGGGTCTTCAGGTATCTCCTGAATATATTTTAAGATCTGATATAACCGCCCGAGACGTGACAGAGTATAAAATAAAGGGATACTGGTATTTTGACAAACGACAAAGCGAATTAAAATATCGTTTATTAGGAATATGCCCAGTAACTCCAGATGTTTATTCCATGAATAGTGATGAAAAAGATTATATCGAATTGTTTTGGATTTTCTTTCCGTCTGCTAGAGATGTTTTACATGGGGCGAAGGCTTTTAATGATGCTAACTCAGCAATGCCGATATCTTTTGATCAAATATTGAATTCGAGACACTTTAATAGTGTTATCTATAAAGAAGAAAATGTGTACGGCGACAGGTCAATTAACGAGTACATGAAAGATAATGCACAGAATCAATTGTTAGAAGCAGAGAGAGTAAAAGAAAAAATACGTGATTTTGAATCAGACATGTGGAGTTATTAATTTCATTTTGTAATAAAATAAAAAAAGCTCTTATCGTAATCGATAAGAGCTTTTTTTTAACTCAGTTTTTCGCTCGCAGTGTTTTAATGTGCTTTCTTTGTGTTTTGTTTATACAGTTACTTTTTTACTATGATTGATTATATAATAATAGGTTCAGGACTTGCGGGTATTGGCTTTTCTGAAATAGCATTGGAGCATGACAAGTCGATTTTGGTGCTTGATGATAACTCCCAAAGTTCTTCTAGGATTGCAGGAGGATTATATAATCCAGTAATTCTGAAACGTTTTAGTGAAGTGTGGAAAGCGCAGGAACAGTTGGTGGTTATGGATGAATTCTATGGTGTCTTAGAAAATAAACTGAAGATTAAGGTTGATTTTAAGAAACCCATTCTACGAAAATTTTTTTCGATCGAGGAACAAAATAATTGGTTTATAGCTTCAGACAAAATAGGATTAGCACCATTTTTATCAACGGAAGTGATTACTAAAAAATATTCCGGGATAGATTCACCTTATAATTATGGAGAAGTGCTGCATACAGGATACGTAGATACAGCTCTTTTATTGGAAAGATATAGAGATTATTTGGTCAGTAATAATTTATTTGTGAAAGAATCATTTGATTACGAATTACTCGAAGTAATACCGGGGGGTATTCGGTATAAAGGTAGGGAAGCGAGGCATATTATTTTTGCAGAGGGTTTTGGGATGCATAGTAACCCTTATTTTAAGAATTTACCGTTAGATGGTACCAAAGGCGAGTTATTTATAATTAAGGCCCCAGAGCTCAATCTTGACGTTATCGTAAATACAAGTGTTTTTATAGTACCACTGGGCGGAGATTTGTTCAAAGTGGGAGCTACTTACAATTGGAAAGACAAAACGAATCTGGTTACAGAAGAAGGGAAGCAAGAGCTAATCGACAGAATAAAAGAAATTATCAGCTGTGACTTTACCATCATGGAGCATTTTGCAGGAGTGCGACCAACAGTGAAAGACAGAAGGCCATTAGTGGGAACGCATGCCGTGCATTCCGCGATACATATACTAAACGGGTTGGGTACCCGTGGGGTGATGCTAGGTCCTTCTATGGCAAAGGCTTTGTACAACGCCATCGAAAATGATATTCCTTTGGATTCCGAAATAGATATAAAAAGATTTATCCCAAAAAGTCAGAGATAAGGGTGCTACTTCTTGAAATGCGGATCATAGGAGACAAACATATTAATATATATGTTCCTTGCCCATCGTATTACAAATGGAAATAAGATAAATAGGGAAATTATTATAGCGATGAAGGCTACTTTTAGAGAAGAGCTAAATATGACGTATGAAATTATAAATGCTGCTATTCCAATAGCGACGTTTAGGCCGTAACTGACATACATCGCACCATAAAAAAAGGCAGGTTCAATCTGGTATTGAAACCCACAATGGCTGCAATTTTTATGCATTTTTAGCAGTTTACTTAAATGTAGTGGGTTTGAGTCTAAATACATACTCTCTTTCTGACATTTTGGACAAGTTCCTGTTAAAATGCTATTTAATTTGGATCCTTTTTTTAACATTTGCAAAAAATTTAATTTTCTTTTTCTTTGTTACACAAATTTAAACATTCGAAAAGGAATAAAACTATAATACATGCTTAATATACATAATTTATCTGTTTCGTTTGGAGGTTCTTATTTATTTGAAGAGGTTACTTTTCGATTGGGTGCCGGAGACCGTGTTGGTCTTGTTGGGAAAAACGGTGCAGGTAAATCGACAATGCTAAAGATTTTAGCGAAAGACTTTGCTCCTGATTCCGGAAGTATTGCTCAGGAAAAAGAAGTGAGAATGGGATTTTTGCGTCAGGATATCGATTTTGAGCAAGGAAGAACAGTACTTGAGGAAGCATACGAGGCTTTTGTAGATATTAAAATTGTAGAGAAAAAATTAGAGGATATCAATCATTTATTAGTGACTCGTACGGACTATGAAAGTGATGAATATAGCCAAATTATAGAAGACCTAGCAGATTATACGCATCGGTTCGAGTTGCTGGGTGGGTATAATTACGTTGGAGATACTGAAAAAATCTTATTAGGACTAGGCTTTAAAAGAGAGGTTTTCAATAATCAAACGGAAACGTTTTCAGGAGGATGGCGTATGCGGATTGAATTAGCTAAATTGTTATTGCAAGCTAATGATGTTTTGTTGCTGGATGAGCCTACGAATCACTTGGATATCGAAAGTATCATTTGGCTGGAAAGTTTTTTACGAAATTATATCGGCGTTGTGGTTATCGTTTCGCACGATAAGATGTTTTTAGACAATGTTACTAATAGAACTATTGAGATTTCACTTGGTAAAGCGTATGATTTCAATAAACCATACTCTCAATATCTGGAGTTGCGCCACGAAATACGTGAAAAACAATTGGCGACACAAAAAAATCAAGCCAAAAAGATAGAGGAGACAGAAAAATTAATTGAGAAATTCCGCGCAAAAGCATCTAAAGCATCGATGGCACAATCGATGATTAAGAAATTAGATAAAATTGATCGCATTGAGGTGGATGAAGATGACAATTCTGTGATGAATATTTCGTTTCCACTTTCAAAAGTTCCCGGAAAAGTCGTTATCGAAGCAGATCATGTCACTAAACGATATGGGGATAAAACCATTTTAAAAGACATTTCATTGTTGGTGGAACGAGGAAGCAAGATTGCTTTCGTTGGTCAAAACGGTCAAGGTAAATCGACTTTCATTAAGGCTATTGTCAATGAATTTGAATATGAAGGAGACATTAAGCTAGGGCACAATGTACAAGTAGGTTATTTTGCGCAAAATCAGGCAGAGTATTTAGATGGTGAGATCACTTTACTTCAAACTATGGAGGATGCAGCTACAGATACTAACCGTTCAAAAGTGCGCGATATGCTGGGTTCGTTCCTCTTTCGTGGTGACGATGTAGAGAAAAAGGTAAAAGTGCTTTCGGGAGGAGAAAGAAACCGTCTGGCGCTTTGTAAATTACTTTTGCAACCCATAAATGTGTTAGTGATGGATGAACCTACAAATCACTTGGATATCAAATCAAAGAATGTCTTGAAAGCAGCCTTGCAAAAGTATGAGGGAACCCTGCTTCTGGTATCTCACGACAGGGATTTTCTTCAAGGCATGTCTAATCTCGTTTATGAGTTCAGAGATCAAAAGATAAAAGAATACTTAGGAGACGTGAACTACTTCTTAGAGCAGCGTAATTTAGAGAATATGCGTGAGGTCGAGAAGAAGGATGCGCTCAAGGCGGCAGCTCCAAAGGATAGTAATAAAGCTTCCTACGAAGAACAAAAAAAGGGAAAAGCATTGCAGAATCGTTTGAGCAAAGTGGAAAGTCAAATCAAGCAATTAGAGAAGGATATTCAGCATGACGATAAAATGTTAGCCTCAAATTATAATAAAAACATTGAAGATGCTTCTTTTTTTAAAGCCTACAACAAAAAGAAGGCAGAGTTGGATAAGTTGCTCTTGGATTGGGAAAAAGTCCAAGATGAGATAGATAAAGCATAATTAATATCCAATTTTAGAATTTGTCAGTAGCTTTTCCAGTTGTTCACGACTTCCTTTTCAGTCTCGTTT
>JBLIKD010000056.1:0-11875 GCA_047636275.1 Flavobacterium sp.
TATCGTCAAAAAACGGAATTCAAGTTCGTTTGCAAGATATAGCCGATGTTCAAGATGGACAAAAAACAGCAGAAAAGATTGCTCGTGTAGATCAAAAGAGCGCTATCATCCTACAAATCGTAAAACAATCGGATGCCAATGCGGTTGCGGTTAGTGAGCAAGTGTATAAAACCATCACGAAATTAGAAAACGATTATAAAGATAATGCAGTGAAATTGAATGTCGCTAATGACAGTACTATTTTTACCTTAGAAGCTGCTGATTCAGTAATCCATGATTTATTGATTGCTGTATTTCTTGTTGCCTTTGTCATGTTATTTTTCTTGCACAGTATCAGAAACTCCTTGATTGTGATGGT
Source organism: Flavobacterium sp. (assembly GCA_047636275.1). Lineage (GTDB taxonomy): Bacteria > Bacteroidota > Bacteroidia > Flavobacteriales > Flavobacteriaceae > Flavobacterium. The sequence continues at coordinate 359 of JBLIKD010000056.1, forward strand.
TTCTATTCCTGCTTCTTTGATCTCTACCTTCATCGGATTTTACTATCTGGGATATACTTTAAACTTAATGAGTTTATTGGGACTATCGCTGGTTGTGGGTATTCTTGTTGATGATGCCATTGTGGTATTAGAGAATATCTACAGGCACATGGAAATGGGAAAAAATAGGGTTCGTGCAGCGTATGACGGAACAGCCGAAATAGGCGGAACCGTAACTTCGATTACCTTGGTAATTGTTGTCGTATTCTTACCGATTGCGATGAGTACGGGATTAGTTTCGAATATCATTACACAGTTTTGTGTTACTGTAATTATCTCCACTTTATTCTCCTTACTGGCATCCTTCACAATAATTCCTTGGTTGTCTTCTCGTTTTGGAAAACTGGAACATATTGAGGGTAAAAATACTTTTGGAAAAATTATTCTAGGGTTCGAAAAGTTATTAACTCGTTTTACCAATTGGATTACCAATTTACTAAAATGGTGTCTAGATCATTATAAAACAACTTTAGCCGTTGTGCTGGTTTTATTCTTTAGTTCAATAGCATTAGTTCCTTTTGGATTCATTGGCGGAGAGTTTTTTGCCAAATCAGATAGTGGAGAATTTTTAGTTCAAATAGAATTACCAAAAGATGCTTCATTAGAACAAAGCAATTTCATGGCCCAGAAGGCAGAGGCTTTTTTGAATACACAAAAATATGTGAAAAGTCTGATTACTAAAGTAGGACAAACCAGCGAAGGTATGGGGGCTTCTCAATCTACAGCATATAAATCAGAGATTGATGTGAAAATGATCGATCAAAAGGACAGAACAGATGATTCTTACGTCTATGCTGCCCGAATGAAATTACAATTAGAAAAAATATTAGTTGGTGCCAAGGTAAAAACAGTTCCGGTAGGTATTCTTGGAACAGCGGAAGATGCACCTATTGCATTAATTGTTACAGGAACAAGTTTAGAAAGCGCGATGATTTTTGCAAAAGCTGCCGAGAAAGAACTAAATAAAATCCCAGGAGCCACTGGAGTAAAATTATCTGTAGAAACCGGAAATCCTGAAATTAACGTTAAGGTTGACAGAGATAAGATGGCTGCACTTGGACTGTCTTTACAAACTGTTGGTATAACTATGCAAACTGCTTATAGCGGTAATACGGACGGTAAATTTAGAGCTGGTGAATATGAGTACGATATCAACATCAAATACAGTAGTTTCGATAGAAAAAGTATTAATGATGTAAGCAACCTTATTTTTACGAATGATAGGGGAGAACAAATAAAATTATCGCAATTTGCTACTATCAAAGAAGGTTCAGGACCAAGTCAATTAGAACGTCGAGACAAAACGGCATCCGTTACTGTAAAAGGACAAACTGTTGGTGTTCCCGTAGGAACTGTTGTTGGTAAACTCGAAGAGAAGTTAACGACAATGGAAAAACCGGTTGGAGTAAACTATATTTGGGGTGGTGATCAAGAAAACCAAAGTGAAGGTTTTGGAACCTTAGGTTTTGCTTTATTGGCTGCTATAATCTTGGTCTATCTTGTGATGGTAGGATTATACGATAGTTTTGCGCACCCATTTGTAGTCTTATTTGCCATTCCGCTTTCCTTTATTGGAGCTTTATTAGCCTTGGCCTTGACAAATAACACGTTAAATATATTTACTATTCTTGGAGTTATTATGTTAATTGGTCTGGTTTGTAAAAACGCTATTATGCTTGTGGACTACACGAATCAGCGAAGAGCTGCCGGTGAGACAATCAGAACGGCTTTGATTCAAGCCAACCACGCTCGTTTGCGCCCTATTTTGATGACAACAATCGCCATGGTCTTTGGAATGTTCCCTATTGCATTAGCGGCTGGAGCAGGTGCCGAATGGAAAAACGGATTGGCATGGGTAATAATTGGTGGTTTGATAAGTTCGCTATTCCTTACGCTGATTATTGTTCCGGTAATTTATGAGATCATGGAAAAACTGATCTATAAATTTACAAAAGGAAAGAAAACAGATTTTGAGGCGCTTATAGTCGCTGACTATGAACCTCAAGTATTGAGTGAGGATACTTATAATGATGACAGTAAAGGCTAATAGCATGCCTTTCAACATAAAAAATCCCTGTCCATTAATTTGAATAGGGATTTTTTATGTGCTTACTGCAGTTATTATTTCGATTGTATATTCAATACACTACAATTGCGTCGTACTATTTTACAGCACCTTGCCATTGTAGCAAAACGCGTAGCATCAAAACCGAAATGTATTTGATATGACACTTATAAGTTTATTACATAAAAAAGGCTCCCGTCATTGAAGGAAGCCTTTTTGTAATTGTGTTCTTTATTTATTCAATACTCACTAGAGCATCATTTGTCCAATTTTTAACAGAAGCAATTTGATTATCTGAATAATCTACTTCACTTAAAACAGTACCGTTCCAAAAAAACCACTTTCCGGACTTTTGACCATTATCATAAGTTGCCATGGCTATTTTATTACCATTGCTATCGTAAGAAATCCATTCTCCTTGTAGTTTACCATTTTTGTAAAACCCCACTTGCTGTATCTTACCATTATCATGAAAGGAAGTTGCCTTCACTAAATCTCCAACAGCTTCTAACTTTGGTTTATTATTTTGAGCAAAAATAATTCCTGATAGTAACACTGTAGCTATAACTATATATTTTTTCATGATGTAAGATTTTAGATGTTTCTGTACCAAATATAAACTATTATTTACATTAAAAACATAATTTGATAACAATTTAATAACATTGAAGGAAAATTTAATATTGGACATTCAAAACACATCATACTGTAAACACTAAAAAAAAACTTTTCTCAATCCATTATTCATAATTAGTCCTAAATTTGTACCCGCGCTGTAAGTGCGAGTCTAGGGATTAATCTAAAAATTTTATAATGTATAGAAGTCATAATTGTGGCGAATTAAACGCCTCACATATAAACACTGAAGTTACTCTTGCTGGTTGGGTTCAAAAATCCAGAGACAAGGGATTCATGAATTGGATTGATTTGCGTGACCGCTATGGAATAACACAATTGATTTTTGACGAAGGTCGTACTGAAAAAACAGTTTTTGATTTCGCAAAAACATTGGGTCGCGAATTTGTAATTCAGGTTAAAGGAACTGTTATCGAACGGGAAGCCAAAAACAAAAACATCCCAACGGGTGAAATCGAAATATTGGTTACTGAGCTTACTATACTAAATGCTGCTTTAACACCTCCTTTCACTATCGAAGATGAAACGGATGGTGGGGAAGACATTCGCATGAAGTACCGCTATTTAGACATCAGAAGGAATCCAGTAAAAAACAATTTGCTGTTTCGTCACAAAGTTACGATGGAAGTGCGCAAGTACCTTTCTGATTTGGACTTCTGCGAAGTAGAAACACCTTATTTAATAAAATCAACTCCAGAAGGAGCACGTGATTTTGTTGTTCCTTCTAGAATGAATGAAGGGCAATTTTATGCATTACCACAATCGCCACAAACCTTCAAACAATTATTGATGGTGGGTGGAATGGACAAGTATTTCCAAATCGTAAAATGTTTCCGTGACGAAGATTTACGCGCAGACAGACAACCAGAATTTACACAAATTGATTGCGAAATGGCTTTTGTAGAACAAGAAGACATTTTGAGTATTTTTGAAGGGCTTACAAGACATTTACTAAAAGAAATTAAAGGTGTAGATGTTGATAAATTTCCACGTATGACCTATGCACAAGCGATGCAAACATACGGAAATGACAAACCCGACATCCGTTTCGGTATGGAATTTGGCGAATTAAACGCAGTGGCACAAAACAAGGAGTTCGGAGTATTCAATACCGCTGAATTAGTAGTTGGTATTGCAGTTCCCGGCACTGGAAACTACACCAGAAAAGAAATCGACGCTTTAATAGAATGGGTAAAACGTCCACAAGTAGGTGCTTCAGGAATGGTTTATGTAAAATGCAACGAAGATGGTACTTACAAATCATCTGTCGATAAATTCTACGATCAAGATGATTTGAACACTTGGGCAAAGACAACCGGAGCAAAAGCAGGGGACATGATTTTTATTCTCTCTGGCCCTACCGATAAAACAAGAACACAATTAAGCGCATTGCGTATGGAACTGGCTACGCGTTTGGGATTAAGAATCCCTACCGAGTTTGCACCGCTTTGGGTAGTTGATTTTCCATTATTAGAGTTTGACAACGAAAGTGGTCGTTACCACGCCATGCACCACCCCTTTACTTCCCCTAAGCCAGAAGACATGCATTTACTAGAAACAAATCCCGGAAAAGTACGTGCTAATGCCTACGACATGGTGTTAAATGGAAATGAAATAGGAGGCGGATCGATACGTATTCACGATAAAGCGACTCAACAGCTAATGTTCAAGTACTTGGGCTTTACAGAAGAACAAGCTAAAGAACAATTTGGGTTCTTGATGGATGCATTTCAGTTTGGAGCACCACCACACGGTGGATTGGCTTTCGGATTAGATCGATTAGTTGCCATTCTCGGCGGTCAGGAAACCATACGTGATTTTATCGCTTTTCCGAAAAATAACTCAGGAAGAGACGTTATGATTGATGCTCCATCGTCAATCGATGAATCACAGTTAAAAGAGCTACACATAAAATTAAACCTGTAGTATTTTGTCGGTAAAAATGGTCGGAAAACGTTGAATATCAATTATTTTCAAAAAAAAAGAATATTTAATAACAATCATATGATATTAAATATTACATTTGCCCATTATAAATTATTATTACAATTACAATGCGTACAGGAACAGTTAAATTTTTCAATGAATCAAAAGGTTACGGATTCATTACAGACGAAGAAACAGGAAAAGACATTTTTGTTCATGCTTCAGGAATCAACGCGGAAGAATTACGCGAAGGTGACAGAGTTAGCTATGAAGAAGAAGAAGGAAGAAAAGGAAAAGTTGCTGCGAAAGTAGCAGTTATCTAAGCAAAAAATTTATTTTTTGCCTACGAATGTTTAAGACGTTCCGATTTATTTCGGAACGTTTTTTTTTGCATTAATCTCAAAATTACACTTAAAAACAAAGATTCGTACTTATTATTTATAATGACTTCAAATTACAAGGCAATTGGATTTACCTTGTAACTTAATTTTGCATTCCACTTGTGTTTTAATTCCTTGAAACCTATCTTTGTCGCTAATTTTAGTACAAAAACATCATCAATTATGCAATCTGATCAGTTAAGCTACGTTCCGATTTTATTACAGTTTTTATTAGCTGCGGGGTTTGTTGTGGGAACTATTATTGTTTCCGGTAAACTAGGACCTAAAAGAAAATCAGAAATAAAAAATAAAAACTTTGAATGTGGGATTGAAGGGATCGGAAACGCGCGTATTCCATTCTCTGTAAAATACTTTCTAGTTGCTATTTTGTTTGTATTATTTGATGTCGAAGTTATCTTTTTATATCCTTGGGCAATCAATTTCAAAGAATTAGGAATAGAAGGCATGGTCAAAATGGTCATATTTATGGTTCTCCTTTTGGTGGGGTTTTTCTACATCATCAAAAAGAAAGCGCTAGAATGGGAATAAGAAATTACTATAAAGACTGAATTTAAACCCATTTGCATGGTTCATAATTCAAATTTTCTAATTCAAAATTTAAAACGATGAGTAATTCAAGCATAAAAATAGTTGAGCCGCCAGAAGGTGTTGTTGGAGAAGGATTTTTCGCCACAACGCTTAATGATGTTGTAGGTATGGCTCGCGCCAATTCACTTTGGCCGTTACCCTTTGCAACTTCTTGTTGCGGTATTGAGTTCATGGCTACCATGGCCTCTCATTATGACTTAGCTCGATTTGGCTCCGAACGTGTCAGTTTCTCTCCCCGTCAAGCAGATATGTTAATGGTGATGGGCACTATTTCTAAAAAAATGGCACCTATCTTACGTCAGGTATACGAACAAATGTCAGAACCACGATGGGTTATTGCAGTTGGCGCTTGTGCTTCTTCAGGTGGCATTTTTGACACCTACTCTACTCTTCAAGGAATTGATAAAGTTATACCTGTTGACGTATATGTACCAGGATGCCCTCCTAGACCGGAGCAAATTGTAGATGGCGTAATGAAATTACAAGAATTAGTTAGAACAGAAAACGTAAGACGAAGAAGTTCACCTGAATACCAAGAATTATTGGCATCTTATAATATCAAATAAAATCATGGCATTAGAAAACACAGTTATTCAAGATAAACTAACGGCAGCGTTTGGCGAGAATGTGCTTCATTTCAAGCAAGAAAAAGATATATTTTCATTTGAAATACCTGCTGACAAAATTACAGCGATTGTTCTTTTTCTAAAAAATGACCCTGTACTGCGTTTTAATTTTTTGACTGACTTATGTGGAATACACTATCCTGATAATGAAGTTGACCGACAATTTACTATCGTGTATCATATGCACAATTGGTATGAAAACAAACGAATAAAAATCAAAACGTTTATTAGCGGTGAAAAGCCTGAAATAAAAACCATCTCTAACATTTTCCTCTGTGCGAACTGGATGGAAAGAGAGACCTATGATTTTTACGGTGTAGATTTTATTGGACACCCACAATTAAAGCGTATTTTAAACATGGATGAAATGGTTTCGTTTCCCATGCGCAAAGAATTTCCTATGGAAGATGGCGGACGAACCGATAAAGACGATCGTTTTTTCGGCAGAACAATCGACAATTGCTAAAAATAGAATTTATAATTTTTCACATTCAATAAATGTCAGAACTATTATTACCCCCAGAGCATCGCTATGCTAAAATAATGAAAGAGAAGCTAAATGAAGATGGGAGCGAACTTTCCATATTGAATTTAGGTCCTACTCATCCTGCTACGCACGGGATTTTCCAAAACGTTTTATTGATGGACGGGGAACGTATTTTAGAAGCCGAACCAACCATTGGTTACATACACCGCGCTTTTGAAAAAATTGCAGAAAACCGACCTTTTTACCAAATAACTCCCCTCACAGACCGAATGAACTACTGCTCCTCTCCTATCAATAATATGGGATGGTGGATGACTTTAGAAAAACTACTCGATGTTGAAGTGCCAAAACGTGCCCAGTATTTGCGCGTTATTGTAATGGAATTAGCCAGAATCACGGACCATCTAATTTGTAATTCTATTTTAGGAGTTGACACAGGTGCTTACACTGGATTTCTTTATGTTTTTCAGTTTAGAGAAAAAGTATATGAGATTTATGAAGAAATTTGTGGCGCTCGACTGACTACTAATATGGGAAGAATTGGTGGTTTCGAAAGAGATTGGTCACCAGAAGCTTTTAGAAAGTTAGATGTATTTTTAGAAGAATTTCCAGTAGCGTGGAAAGAATTCGAAAATCTATTTGAAAGAAATAGAATTTTCATGGACCGAACTATAAATGTAGGTTCAATATCTGCTGAACAAGCTATTTCTTATGGTTTTACAGGACCTAACTTGCGTGCAGCTGGAGTTGATTACGATGTACGTATCGCACAGCCCTACAGCTCTTATGACGATTTCGATTTTATAATCCCTGTTGGAACATCGGGAGACACCTATGATCGTTTTTGCGTACGTAATGCTGAAGTTTGGCAAAGCATAAGTATAATTCGTCAAGCTTTGGAAAAAATGCCTGAGGGAAATGAATTTCATGCTGACGTTCCTGACTATTACCTACCTCCGAAAGAAGATGTTTACACCAGTATGGAATCCTTAATATACCACTTCAAGATTGTAATGGGTGAAATTCCTATTCCGGTCGCAGAAATATATCACCCTGTAGAGGGAGGAAATGGAGAATTGGGATTTTATTTAGTAACTGACGGAAGTCGTACTCCTTATAGACTACATTTTAGAAGACCTTGTTTTATTTACTATCAAGCCTACCCAGAGATGATAAAAGGGGCATTGCTATCTGATGCGATTGTAATCTTATCAAGTTTGAATGTAATCGCAGGAGAATTAGATGCATAATCCTTTTTAGTGATCGAACCGTATCGTCTGGTTCATAATTTTAGACAGAGGCGCCAGCGAACTGGCAAAGCATTTCAGATTTAAAAAAAAACTTTGTACATTTCTGCCTTTGTGGCAAATATTATAAAAATGGAAAGAACTCAAGACAAACAAGTAATAAATATTACAGAATCATTGATGAACCGCATCAATGAACTAATAAGCCACTATCCCGCCGATAAAAGAAAATCAGCGCTTTTGCCTGTTTTACATGAAGTTCAAGATGCTCATGAAAATTGGCTGAGCACTGAATTAATGGACAAAGTAGCTGAAATCATTCAAGTATCACCAATAGAAGTGTATGAAGTGGTTTCTTTCTATACTATGTACAATCAAAAACCAGTCGGTAAGTTTCTGTTTGAGTTTTGTCAAACATCACCCTGTTGCCTCAACGGAACGGAAGACTTAATGGATTACACTTGCGAAAAACTAGGTGTAGAACTGGGAGAAATTACAGCAGATGGACTTTTTGAAATAAAAGGGGTAGAATGTTTGGGAGCATGCGGTTATGCTCCGATGATGCAATTAGGTGACTTTTACAAAGAGCATCTTACACAGGAAAAAATCGATCAATTAATCATTGATTGCAAAGATGGAAAAGTAATACTACAAGATTCATAATATGTCAAAAAAGATATTATTAGATAAAATAAGCATTCCAGGTATTAAAACCTATGAAGTATACCGTAAAAACGGTGGTTACGCTTCAGTGGAAAAAGCTATGAAAGCAATGACTCCTGACGAAGTGGTCGAGCAAGTTAAGGCATCTGGACTTCGCGGTCGTGGTGGTGCTGGTTTCCCTGCTGGATTGAAATGGAGCTTTATTGATAAAAAATCCGGAAAACCAAGACACCTAGTCTGCAATGCGGATGAGTCTGAACCGGGAACGTTCAAGGATAGATACTTAATGGAATTTATTCCTCATTTATTGATTGAAGGAATGATCACTTCTAGTTTTGCCTTGGGTGCAAACCTCTCCTATATCTACATTCGTGGGGAATACATGTGGGTTTATAAAATTCTAGAAAGAGCCATTGCTGAAGCGAAAGCTGCCGGTTGGTTGGGTAAAAATATACTGGGAACAGGATACGATTTAGAACTATATGTTCATATTGGTGCCGGAGCCTATATTTGTGGCGAAGAAACAGCACTTATAGAGTCTTTGGAAGGAAAAAGAGGTAATCCCCGTATAAAGCCACCATTTCCTGCGGTTTCAGGTTTATGGTCCAACCCTACCGTAGTAAATAACGTAGAAACTATTGCGTCAGTGCCATGGATCGTCAACAATTCTGGTGATGATTATGCTAAAATAGGAATTGGAAGATCAACTGGAACTAAATTGATTTCTGCTTCAGGACATGTAAAAAATCCTGGTGTTTACGAAATAGAGTTAGGACTAAGTGTTTATGAGTTCATGAACTCAGATGAATATTTAGGTGGAATGAGCTCTGAGCGCCCTTTGAAAGCATTAGTACCTGGAGGTTCATCAGTACCGATTTTACCAGCAGATTTAATATACAAAACAGCTAACGGTGAAGACCGTTTAATGACATACGAATCCTTAAGTGACGGTGGGTTTGCAACAGGGTCGATGTTAGGTTCTGGAGGTTTCATTGTGTATAATGACACTTCTTGTATCGTACGTAATACTTGGAACTTTGCTCGTTTTTATCATCACGAAAGCTGTGGACAATGTTCCCCATGTCGTGAAGGTACAGGATGGTTAGAAAAAGTACTACACCGAATCGAAAATGGTCACGGACGTGAAGAAGACATTGATTTGTTATGGAGTATTCAAAGTAAAATTGAAGGTAACACAATTTGTCCACTAGGAGATGCGGCTTCATGGCCAGTAGCAGCAGCTATTCGTCACTTTAGAGAGGAATTTGAATACCATGTTCGTTTCCCAGAAAAAATAAAAAACAGGAACCATTTTGTTGCCGAGCCTTTTGAAAAAGTAAAGCATTTAGTTTCTAAAGTAATCGTATAATACTATATGAGAAATTCATTAATTGTTTTTATCGTCATCATTTCTACTTTTACTGTGCATGCACAACGATTTAATGGTTATGTGGTAACAAATTCAAATGACACAATAAAATGTAAATTCTCATTGGAGATGAATATGTTTGACAAAACTCTTTTTTACGATTCAGGAATTAGTAAAGGAGCAAAAATATATAAGGAAAACGGAGAAAAAGCAAAATATAAGCCTACGGAATTGAAAACTGTTTTTATTACTGGACCCAAACAAGGAGATTACAAATTTGTGAGTTTAGAGCAGGATAAAGAACATTTTTTCCATGAAAAAATCAAGGGTAAATTATCATACTATGTGGTATACAAAGGGAATCTGCAAGGTGGTTTTCCAATAGAAATACCATACTTTCTTAAAGATGGAAATCTTATTGAAATAAAAGGATTTAGTTCAAGGAAAAAATTTGGAGAACTAATAGACGATTACCCCGGTCTTTATGAAAAATGGATAGACTCCAATAATTATTATAAAATAAGTCAAATAGAAGAAGTTATAAAATTATATAACGAATACTTCACAAAATAGAAAATTTTAGTAAAATTTCAGATTAAATTGTTAAAAGTACAACAACTTAAACCTGAAACTTTAAACAAAAATAAGTGATGAAAGTAACAATAGACGGTCAAGCAATTGAAGTAGAACCAGGAACAACTATTCTACAAGCAGCACGTATGATAGGTGGAGAATCCGTACCACCAGCAATGTGCTATTACTCTAAATTAGAAGGAAGCGGTGGGAAATGCCGCTGCTGTTTAGTGGAAGTCGCTAAAGGGAGTGACGCAGATTCACGTCCAATGCCAAAACTTATGGCTTCCTGCGTTACCGGCTGCATGGACGGTATGGAGGTCAATAGCAAATCTTCGGACAGGGTTAAGGAAGCTCGAGAATCAGTAACCGAATTTTTATTAATCAATCACCCATTAGATTGTCCAGTTTGTGATCAAGCGGGAGAATGTGATTTACAAGATCTAAGTTTTGAACACGGAAAAGGTAAAAGTAGATTTATAGAAGATAAAAGAACTTTTGAACCTGAAGATATTGGGCCAAATATTCAATTACATATGAATCGCTGCATCCTTTGCTACCGCTGCGTCATGGTCGCTGATCAATTGACAGACAATCGTGTACATGGTGTAATGGATAGAGGGGATCACTCTAATATTTCCACCTGCATTTCTAAAGCAATCGACAACGAGTTTTCCGGAAATATGATTGACGTTTGCCCTGTAGGTGCATTAACTGATAAAACATTTCGTTTTAAATCACGCGTTTGGTTCAATAAGCCCTATACAGCACATAGAGATTGTGATAAATGTTCTGGTAAAACAACCCTTTGGATGTTTGGCGGTGAAGTTCAAAGAGTAACTGGACGAAAAGATGTTTACCACGAAGTTGACGAATTTATATGTAACGGATGTCGTT
>JBLIKD010000057.1:0-11824 GCA_047636275.1 Flavobacterium sp.
CCAAAGCTTAGTTTTAACGAAGCCTTAAACAAGGAGTTCAAGAAGTTCGGCGTTTTTGGTTTTATGGATGTGGTCGAAAAACGCCAAACTGTCTTGAGTAAAAAATACAACTCTATTGTTTGGCAACATTTCAAAGATTTTTTTGGAGTCCCTAAGATTGTGTTGACGATTGCAATCACTTTACTATTATTTAGTGTTTTGAAAACAGGTGTTTATAGCGAATGGATTTTTATTAGTTTCTATAGTATTTTATTAGGGCTGGTATTTTATAAGTTAGTCAAAAACAGTTTACTCAAAAAAAGGGAAAAAGAAGTAGGAGAAAAAAGATGGTTGTTTGAAGAAATAATTCATCAATATGGAGGTTTTGCCGGAATCATTATTTTTCCGTTTCATATATTCGTTCAAATCTTTAATCACGCAGATGATTTTTTAGGAAATGACTATTACATACTTGGATTAAGTTTCTTTTTGGTGCTATTTAGTCTAGTGCTTTTTATCATCTTTAAAGTTATTCCATCTAAGGCAGAAGAGTACTTATTAGCCACTTATCCAGAATATAAATTTGAAAAACCGTAACATTTTTTTGTTTTTCATCACTTACTGTAAAACCAAAATAACTAAACCATGTTTAAACATTATATAAATTTAGAATTGAAAGCTTTTTTTCGTTCGGCTAGTGTGGGGAAAAGCATTGGCTTAAAAATTCTGATGGGATTTTTAGTAGTTTATTTTTTACTTGTTTTTTTAGTTGTGGGAATTGCATTGTATCCCATGTTATCAGAAACCTTCCCAGATCAAAAACCGTTGGCTATTATTAATAGTTATGTGATTTTCTGGTTAGCGATAGAACTAATTTTTCGTTTTTTTATGCAAAGTTTACCGGTGATGAATATTAAACCATTACTAATGTTGCCCATAAAAAAAGAGTCAGTCATTCATTTTGTGTTGATGAAGAGTGTCATTTCTATCTACAATATTTTCCCCTTATTGATGATTATCCCTTTTGGGATTTTCAATATAGTAAAAGGAAATTATGGGACATTAAACATTATTATTTGGATGTTGGGTATGTATCTTTTAGCATTGATCGTCAACTATGCTAATTTTCTAATTAAAAAGAAATTTGCCGAAAATATCATAGCCTTCCTTCCTTTCGTGGCTACAGGACTGGTGTTTTTTGGTTTGGATTATTATGGAGTTTTTAAAATCACACTACTTTCAGGTGCTGTTCTTGATACTTTAGTACTACAACCTGTTTTGGTTTTAATACCAATGTTAATTTTAGCAGGATTCTATCTTTTAAATTTCAAGTATCTAAAAAGTAATTTCTATCTAGATAGTTCATTGCAATCAAAAGTAGAAGAAGCAAACGCGTCTGATTTGAGTTGGACGAAGCGTTTTGGCGCTATTGCTCCCTTTTTACAACTAGATCTTAAAATGATTTGGAGAAACAAAAGACCTAAAACTACAATTTGGATGTCTCTAATTATTTTATTTTACGGTTTTATTGTTTATATAAACCCTGCTTATAAAGACACACCAGTCTTTTTTGTGTTTGTTGGAATTTTAATGACCGGAGTATTTATGTTGAATTATGGGCAATTTGTTCCTGCTTGGGACAGTAATTATTACGGTATGATGATGTCACAAAATATCCCCATGAAGCAATATTTGAACTCTAAGGCAGTATTAATGTCGGTTTCTGTGCTGATTTTGGCGATTTTAAGTACCCCTTATCTTTATTTTGGGTGGAAAATCCTAGTCATAAATCTAGCTTGTGCAACTTATAATTTGGGTGTCAATATTCCCCTCTTATTATTTGCGGGTTCGTATAACAAAAAAAGAATTGATTTAGAAAAAAGTCCGTTTATGAATTACCAAGGAACGGGAGCTACACAGTGGATCGTTGGATTACCGCTAATGCTACTTCCTGCATTGACTTTTTATGGTATTGATAAATTAATAAATACAGAAGTAGCTATTATTACAATTGCAGTAATTGGGATTATTGGTTTAGTAATGCGCAATTCTCTTTTAAATAAAATTGCCGCCAGTTACACTAAAAGGAAATACGCGACCATTAACGGTTTCAAACAACAAGAAAATTAGTAACGATAACTTTAGAGTCGTCACAACACATAAAAAAAGAATGATACAAGTAAACAACCTTTCAAAAAAATATAACGGGACAACAGTTTTAAATATCGAAAATCTTGAAATTCCCAAAGGACAAAGCTTGGGGCTTGTGGGAAATAACGGTGCCGGTAAAACAACCTTTTTTAGTTTACTTTTGGATTTAATCCAACCTTCAACTGGGAGTATACTAAGCAATGGTATTTTAGTAAACGCTAGTGAAGACTGGAAACCTTTTACAGCTGCTTTTATTGACGAAAGCTTTTTAATAGGCTATTTGACACCGGAAGAGTACTTTTATTTCATTGGCGATTTACGGGGTCAAAACAAGGCTGATATCGATGCTTTATTAGAAAAATATGAAGAGTTTTTTAACGGTGAAATCCTGAAAAATAAAAAATACCTGCGCGACTTATCTAAAGGAAACCAAAAGAAAGTAGGCATAATTGCGACCTTGATAGGCAATCCGGAAGTAGTTATTCTTGACGAGCCTTTTGCTAATTTAGACCCTACAACTGTTAATCGTTTGAAGAAAGTAATTAAGGAATTAGCTGAAAATAAAGAGATCACCATTTTAGTATCAAGTCATGATTTACAACACACCGTGGAGGTTTGTGATCGAATTGTAGCTTTAAATAAAGGAGAAATTGTAAAAGATATTCAGACGTCTACAGAAACGCTACAGGAGTTAGAGATGTTTTTTGCGGTTTAAACTTCCATATTTCAAAAAGAAATGTATTTTTACCAGTCATTATACTAAAAAGCTCTTTTAAAAGTTTAATGATAAAAACGGTAGCATTTGAAAACCAATACATTTAAATATTCAATTTTTTTAGGGTTGCTGTGCTTTTTAGTAGCTTGCTCCACTAAGAACAATAGTTTTTTATCTAGAAACTCTCATGCGCTAAGTACAAAATATAATATTTTGTACAATGGAGGAATTGGCTTGGATAAAGGTATTCTAGCGATAGAAGCAAATAGTAAAGACAATTTTTGGAAACTTCTGCCTATAGAAAGAATGCAAATTACGGATGAAGTTACAGCAGAAGGAAAAGCTAAAAATGCTGATTTTGAATTGGCCGAAACCAAGGCAACCAAAGCGATTCAGAAGCATTCTATGAATATCGATGGAAGAGAAAAAAACTTTCAAATTGATGAAGCGTATTTACTTTTAGGTAAAGCCAGATACTACGATCAAAGGTTTATTCCCGCGTTAGATGCATTCAATTATATTTTATATAAATACCCAAACAGCAGCAAGATCTATGAAGCTAAGATTTGGCGTGGAAAAACAAATATGCGATTGGGTAACGATGCTATGGTTGTCAATAACATGACTACTCTTTTGAAGGATCAAGAGCTAAAAAAACAGGTCGTTGCTAATGTAAATGCTCTTTTATCGGAAGCATATTTAAACTTGGAAGAAAAAGACTCCGCTTTAATTAGGCTAAAAATAGCCGAAAAATTCACCAAACAAAACAAAGAAAAATCAAGATATCGATTTATACTCGGCCAGCTATACGAAGAACTAGGTAAGAAAGACAGCGCGATTTACAGGTATGAGTCCGTAATAAACATGAATCGAAAATCAGAAAGGAAATATGTTATTCAAGCGCAAGCTAGGAAAGCGCAGTTATTTGACTATCAAAAAGGGGATACAACCGCCTATTTAAAAACCTACAGAAAGCTAATCGCTGATAGAGAAAACAGACCGTTCCTAGATGTATTAAATCATCAAATGGGTATTTTTTATGATAAACAGAACAAGGAGAAAAAAGCCTTGGGTTTTTATAATATTTCTCTTAAAAAAAGAGCTACTGACCAGTATTTAGTAGCGTCTAATTATAGGAATATAGGGAACATGTATTTTAGAACTGCCGCTTATCCTGTTGCTGCTAAATATTACGACAGTACATTAGTGAATCTTGATCTTAAAAGTAGAGAGTTTATTTACATTCAGAAAGTTAGAAAAGATTTAGACGAAGTAATATTGTATGAAGCGATTGCTTCAAGAAATGACAGCATTTTACACGTTGCTTCCATGTCAGAGGTAGCTAGGGTTTCTTATTTCGAAAATTATATTGATACCTTAAAAAAGAAGGACCAAGCTAAAAAGATTTTAGAAGAGAAACTACAAGAAAAGCAAGATAATAGAGATAGAAATAGTGCTACAACATCTGTTAACTCTACTATTTCAGGGCAAAATATAGGTAATCCATCGCGTAATTCGCCGCTTGCTCCACCTTCGATGAGTGCTTTAAATACAACAGCAAGTGTTTTCTATTTTTATAATCCTGCGACTGTCGCTTTTGGGAAAATAGAATTTAAAAAAAGATGGGGAAATCGAACTTTGGGAGGCAATTGGAGAACGTCATCGGCAGCTAATACGAATGTATTTTCAAAAGATACTGTGAATACTAATCAAGAACAACTGGAAGACAAATTGAAAGAGGAGCTTATAGTAGAAGAGTATACAGCTGATTTTTATTTAAAACAAGTTCCAACTGCGCAAGCTGCAATTGATAGTATCGGCATGGAACGTGATAGGGCCTATTATCAACTTGGGGTGATTTACAAAGAAAAGTTTAAAGAATATGAATTGGCAACTAATAAGTTGGAGCAGTTATTGCGAAATAGTCCTGAAGAAAAATTAATTCTTCCTGCTATGTATAATTTATATAAGATATACCAAATCACAAATAGCGGCAAAGCGGAAGCCATGAAAGACCTAATTAATGCTCAATTTCCAAATTCTCGTTATGCTCAAATTATAAATAATACAAATCTTGCAGGTTCCGTGTTGAATGACACTCCAGAAGGAGCTTATGATACATTATACAGACAATATCAAGAGGAACAGTTTGTTGTCGTTTTAGAGCAGTCAGACCTTTTAATCAATCAGTTTTCAGGAGATGAAATCGTTTCGAAATTTGAATTTTTGAAAGCCAATACTATTGGAAAATTGAAAGGGTTAGTATCTTATAAAAATGCATTACAGTTTGTTGCGGATAATTATCCAAATACGGAAGAGGGTAAAAAAGCGCAGGATATTTTGAAGGACCAAGTTCCTTTTCTAGAAAAACTAGATTTTACGACAACGGACACTAAAAACTGGAGGGTACTTTACAAAGTAGCGGTATCAGAAGAAAAGAGTACGAAAATAATAGAAGAAAAAATTCAAAAGTTTATGACAGGTGCTACCTTTCAAGATTTAAAATATTCCTTAGATATTTATAGTGATACTGAAATTTTCATTGTGATTCAGGGGATAAACTCAGAGGCGTACGCTCGAAACATTAGTACAATTCTAAGAGAAAATAAGGATTTTAAAATAATGACACCTGCTATTATCCTTACCAATGAAAATTATAAAGTAGTACAAATTAAAAAAAATCTTGATGTTTATTTAGGATTAAAAAAAGAGTAAAAATGTTTAATAGAAAAGCAAAGCCTTATACAGATCTTTTAGGAAAAACAAATAGAATTGTAGAAGGAACAATTATAAAAGGAGATATTGTATCCCAAGCTGATTTTAGGCTTGACGGAGAATTGATAGGAAATTTTTTCTCTACCGGGAAATTAGTGATTGGTCCTGCTGGAATTATCACGGGAGATATAAAATGTAAAAATGCAGATATCGAAGGTAAATTTGAAGGAAGTATTCAGGTTGCTGAAATACTTAACGTAAAAGCTCAAGCTGTTATCAAGGGAGAAGTGACGGTAGGGAAATTATCCGTAGAGCCGGGGGCTGATTTTAGTGCGTCCTGTGTAATGAAAATTAATGAAGAAAATTTATTGATAACGGATGGAAAAGAAACCCAACAAAAAACCATCTAACAAATGGATCGCGTTAATTAATATCCCCATTCAAATGGGTGTTATCATTTTTTTGTTTGCTTATGGAGGAAATTGGCTAGATGAAAACTATCCCAATCCTAAAGTATATTACAATAAAATTTTAGTCATGGTTGGTGTTGCTTTGGCGTTATACAATGTGATTCGCCAAGTCAATGAAATCAACAAATCTTAATAAACTTTTAATTAATAAAAGTAAAAAAGCCCCAGTCTTTTTGTCTTGGTGAG
Source organism: Flavobacterium sp. (assembly GCA_047636275.1). Classification (GTDB taxonomy): domain Bacteria; phylum Bacteroidota; class Bacteroidia; order Flavobacteriales; family Flavobacteriaceae; genus Flavobacterium. The sequence continues at coordinate 6,217 of JBLIKD010000057.1, forward strand.
CAAATAAACACAGCATGAATTTTAAAAATCAAAAGCCTTTTATAAGTCTAGCATTATTTTCTGGGATAGCGTACGTATTACACAAATTTAGTTTCTATTTATTTAAAATTAGTGTCTCTTCTTTTCAGTATCCAATTGAGGTACTCTATCTATTATTTTTTGGTATGTCCACTCTAATTTTTATAGTCCTATTAAAAGTTAAAGAAAAAAGTTTTGATAATGTGGGGATGTCTTTTCTTTTAGGAACAAGTATCAAAATGGTCTTTTGTTATTTGATATTAAAACCTATCTTGCACATCGTGACGTACGACAATACAATTGAGAAAGTTAATTTTTTTGGGATGTTTATTCTTTTTTTGTTAATGGAGACTGTTTTAACGATACGAATATTGAAAGAAAAACAATAAATCAGTAAATACATCAGAGAATTAAAAAAAATAAGTTTTTATACTCTTTTGAATAATAATAAAAAATGTACATTTGCACCAAATTTCAGAAACGTAAAAAATTAAGATATTTAACAGTTATGGTGATTTCAAATAGACCACTTAGATTTATAATAGCGACTTTAGTAGCATGTCTTCCTTTAATGAGTTTTGCAAATCCTCAGGTGGATTCTGTACAAGTTCAAACCGAAGTTGCACACGAAACAACTGAAAAAGGACAGGAAGGAGCTCACGCTGAACCTACAGATGTAAAATCTGAAATCAAAGCGTTCATTGGTCATCATGTTTTAGATTCTCATGATTTTACTTTTCTTTCAGACGATGTAGAAGAGGAGCATTATGGCTTTTCTCTACCGATAATTTTGTGGGATAATGGGATACACTTATTTTCATCTTCTAGATTTAATCATGGAGAAGCAGTGGCAGAATCTAATGGTAATTTCTACGTTATAAATCATCATGATGGGAAAATATATAAGACAGATGCTTCTGGAGCATTAATAGAGGGAGCAGACGGTTTTCCAACGAATGATCGTCCGATTGACTTTTCGATCACCAAGACGGTATTCTCTATCTTAATTGCTTCTCTTTTAATGTTTTTGTTATTTGCCGGTCTAGCAAGAACTTATTCTAAAAACGGTGGGATTGCTACAGGTGGTGGAAGGATATTTGAACCCGTAGTGTTGTTTATCCGTGACGAGATAGCTATTCCAAACATAGGAGAAAAACATTACAAGAAATACATGAGTTATTTGTTAACTATCTTTTTCTTTGTGTTATTCTTAAATATTTTTGGATTGATGCCTTTTGGAATTAATGTTACAGGAAATTTAACCATCACGTTTGCATTAGCCGTCATGACCTTTTTAATCACAAATCTTACAGCTAATAAAAACTATTGGGGTCATATTTTTTGGATGCCTGGAGTGCCAAAATTGATGCGTATCGTATTGGCACCAATTGAATTGCTAGGGGTTTTCATTAAGCCATTTTCATTAATGATTCGTCTATACGCGAACATTTTTGCTGGGCATATTGTTTTGATGAGTATCATCGGTTTAATGTTTATTTTTAAGAGCTGGTTGGGAAGCACGCTATCATTTGGATTGTCATTTGCACTTTCTATTTTAGAGATATTAGTTGCGTTCTTACAAGCTTATATTTTCACATTGTTATCAGCGCTTTATTTTGGCGCTGCAGTAGAAGAGCCTCACCACGAGGAGGCGCATTAATAAATTGAGTGTTTAATTTTAATTATATATATTATGGAAGGTTTAAATTTTGTAGGAGCTGGATTGATCGTAATCGGAGCGGCTTTAGGTATTGGTAGAATTGGTGGTTCAGCGATGGACGCTATTGCTCGTCAGCCAGAAGCTTCAGGAAAAATTCAAACAGCTATGCTTATCGCAGCTGCATTAATTGAAGGAATTGGTTTCGCTGCATTATTTGCTGCTTAATTAAAATTCAAGAAACAATAGTTACAACGGTTGGTTGTAACTATTGTTTTTATTATTAAATTAAATATTATTATAGATACATAACATGGAAAAGTTAATACATCAGTTTGAGTTTGGTTTGTTTGTTTGGCAAGTATTGATCTTTGTTGGATTAATTTTCTTATTGAAAAAATTTGCTTGGAAACCTATTCTTGATGCGGTAAACGATAGAGAAGAAGGAATCAAAAATGCATTACTTTCTGCAGAAAATGCAAGAAAAGAGATGCAAAATCTTCAGGCTGACAATCAACGAATTTTACAAGAAGCAAGAATGGAGCGTGACAACATGCTAAAAGATGCACGTGAAATTAAAGAGAAAATGATTGCTGATTCTAAAGATGAAGCGCAAGCTCAAGGCTTGAAAATGATCGAACAAGCAAAGGCAGCAATTGAAAGTGAAAAAAATGCAGCTATGGCTGAATTGAAGTTACAAGTTTCTACTTTGTCGTTGAGTATCGCAGAAAAATTATTGAAAGACGAATTATCTAATAAAGAAGCTCAAACTAAGTTAGTTGAGAAGATGTTAGGTGACGTAAAGTTAAACTAATATTATGGCAAGTACAAGAGCAGCAATTCGTTATGCAAAGGCAATTCTAGAGATCGCAGAATCTAAAGGAGTAGCTTTAGCAGTTAGTGATGATATGAACCTTATCGCGTCGACAATAGGTGGAAATTTAGAATTAAGCACTTTTATTCAAAACCCCACTTTAAGAGTCGAAGTTAAGGAGAATGCCTTACTAGAAGTTTTTGCGAATACTAATGGCGTTACAAAGAGTTTATTTCATTTGTTATTTGTAAACAAGAGATTTGAAATCTTGGAGACTGTTGCGATAGAATATAGCAAATTGTTTGATATTATGAATGGTGTGGAAGTAGCTCAGGTTACTACGGCTGTTGCCATGGATGCAGTGTTAGAGGCTAAGGTATTAGCTAAAATTGCTTCGTTATCAGACAAGAAAATTACAATAGAAAATCATGTAGATGCTTCGATTATTGGAGGCTTTATTTTGAGAATAGGCGACAAGCAATATAACGCGTCAGTAGCCAACAGATTACAAGTATTAAAAAGAGAATTAAGTAACTAGTTTTATTGCACATTTAAGTGTCTAAATTATAAATTAAGATGGCGGAAATCAAACCTGCTGAAATTTCAGCAATATTAAGAAAGCAAGTAGAAGGTTTTGAATCTGGCGCTACGCTAGAGGAAGTAGGAACAGTACTTCAAGTTGGAGATGGTATTGCTCGTGTTTACGGGCTTTCGAATGTTCAATACGGTGAGTTAGTAGAATTTGACAATGGTTTAGAAGCTATTGTATTGAATCTTGAAGAAGACAATGTTGGTGTGGTACTTTTAGGACCATCAGTTGGTATTAAAGAAGGTTCTATTGCTAAAAGAACACAACGTATCGCCTCTCTTAAAGTGGGAGAGCAGATGGTAGGACGTGTAGTCAACACGCTTGGTTTTCCAATTGATGGAAAAGGTCCAATAGGTGGGGATTTATACCAAATGCCTTTGGAAAGAAAAGCTCCAGGAGTTATTTTTCGTCAACCAGTAACGGAGCCATTACAAACAGGGATTAAGGCAGTTGATGCTATGATACCCGTTGGTCGTGGACAACGTGAATTGGTTATTGGTGACCGTCAAACAGGTAAATCAACTGTTTGTATTGACACTATCTTAAATCAGAAAGAATTTTACGATGCAGGGAAGCCTGTGTTTTGTATATATGTTGCAATTGGACAAAAAGCGTCAACTGTAGCAGGAATCGCTAAAATGTTAGAAGAAAAAGGGGCAATGGCTTATACCATTATAGTTGCCGCTAATGCTTCTGATCCAGCTCCGATGCAAGTTTATGCTCCTTTCGCAGGTGCAGCTATTGGAGAATATTTTAGAGATTCAGGTCGTCCAGCTTTAATTGTTTATGATGATTTATCTAAACAAGCTGTTGCTTACCGTGAGGTTTCTCTTTTATTGAGAAGACCACCGGGACGTGAAGCATATCCAGGAGATGTATTTTATTTACACAGTCGTTTATTAGAACGTGCTTGTAAAGTAATTGCGGATGATGGAATTGCTAAAAACATGAACGATTTACCAGATTCATTGAAGCCAATTGTAAAAGGTGGAGGTTCATTAACCGCTTTGCCAATTATCGAAACGCAGGCTGGTGATGTTTCTGCTTATATTCCAACAAATGTGATTTCGATTACAGATGGTCAAATTTTCCTTGATGGAGATTTGTTTAACTCTGGGGTACGTCCTGCAATTAACGTTGGTATCTCGGTATCGCGTGTTGGAGGAAATGCACAAATTAAATCAATGAAGAAAGTAGCAGGTACTTTAAAACTAGATCAAGCACAATTCCGTGAATTGGAAGCGTTTGCTAAATTTGGTTCTGATTTAGATGCAGTTACTTTGAATGTGATTGAAAAAGGAAGAAGAAACGTTGAGATCTTGAAACAAGGTTTGAATGACCCATATACAGTAGAAGATCAAGTTGCTATTATCTATGCGGGTTCAAAAAATCTTTTAAGAAACGTGCCTGTGAATAAAGTGAAAGAATTTGAGAAAGATTTCTTGGAATTCCTTAACAACAAACATAGAGCAACTCTAGATGCTTTGAAGGCAGGAAAGTTAACAGACGAAATTACTGATGTAATCCAATCTGTAGCAAAAGAAATTTCAGCAAAATATATCTAATATAGTGGATAGTGAAAAGTGAGTGGTTGTACTATTCACTTTTCACAACTCACTCTTTACTATAAATAATAATGGCAAATTTAAAGGAAATACGTAATAGAATTACTTCCGTTTCATCCACGATGCAAATTACATCTGCGATGAAAATGGTGTCTGCAGCAAAGCTAAAGAAAGCACAAGATGCGATTACAGCCATGCGTCCTTATGCCGAAAAATTAACGGAACTATTACAAAACCTCTCTGCGACTTTAGAAGGAGATGTGGGAGGAGAGTATACAACACAACGTGAGGTAAAAAAAGTATTAGTTGTTGCGATCACTTCAAACAGAGGTTTGTGTGGTGCATTTAATTCGAATGTAATTAAAGCATCAAAAAGTCGTTCTGGGTTTTATGCAGGAAAACAAGTAGATGTTTTTGCAATAGGTAAGAAAGGAAATGATGTTTTAGTCAAAACGAGTGTGGTAATTGACAATCAAAGTGCCGTTTATGATGATTTAACTTTTGACAATGTAGCTGTAATAGCTGATGCATTAACGGATAAATTCATATCGGGAGAGTACGATAAAATTGAATTGATTTACAATCAATTTAAAAATGCCGCAACGCAAATTGTTCAAACGGAGCAATTCTTACCTTTGGAACCAGTACAGTCAGATTTGACAGCTTCAGTGGGAGATTATATTTTTGAGCCTTCCAAAGAAGAGATTATCTTGACATTGATTCCAAAATCGTTGAAGACTCAATTGTACAAAGCGATCAGAGATTCATTCGCTTCTGAACATGGTGCGCGTATGACTGCTATGCACAAGGCAACAGACAATGCGACTGATCTGAGAAATGAATTGAAATTGACTTACAATAAAGCGCGTCAAGCTTCGATAACTAATGAAATTTTAGAAATCGTTGGTGGAGCGGAAGCGTTGAACGGATAAGAAAAAATTTCTTTATTTTTTCAAATCTTCAAA
>JBLIKD010000058.1:0-11822 GCA_047636275.1 Flavobacterium sp.
CCTAACATTTACAAGGGAGAGTGAGTCTGCAACCGTCTGTCGAAAGGAAGTAAAAAAAAGAGCTACTAGAAAAAGATATGAAATAAAGTTTTCATTGTTCTCTAGCGTAATATTTTAACTTGCATTTTTTTTAATTGTTCTAAATAGTCTCTTTGATTCGACAGTCTGGGTATTTTATGCTGACCGCCTAATTTATCTCTATCTTTCAACCATTCGTAAAATAAATTTTCGCGGGCTACATTAATAATTAGCGTATTCAAGGTCGTGTTATTGTGACGTTTGGCTTCGTAATCAGAATTTAGGTTTTGTAAAGTGTCGTCTAATATTTTTTGGAAAGTGTGAATGCATGTGGGAGCCTTTTTAAATTCAATCATCCATTCATGAGCTCCTTTTTTTCTGTCGATCATGAAAACGGGGGCCACGGTATAATCTACGATTTCAGCGTTGGTCATTTTACATGCTTTGGTAATAGCCAGATCTGTATTTTCGACCATTAATTCTTCTCCAAATACATTGATGTGGTGTTTTGTTCTGCCAGTCACTCGAATACGGTAGGGGCTTAAAGAAGTGAAACGAACGGTATCGCCAATCAGATAGCGCCATAAACCAGAATTGGTCGTGATGACTATAGCGTAATTTTTAAAAATTTCTACATCTGCTAAACGAACTACTTTTTGATCTGGTGTCCCAAAAGTATCCATTGGGATAAATTCATAGAAGATCCCGTAATCGAGCATTAACAATAAATCGCTGGAATTATTGAGGTCTTGAATGGCAAAAAAGCCTTCGGATGCATTGTATATTTCGTAATATTTAAAATCTTTTTTAGGGAGTATTTTTTGATATTGTTCGCGGTAAGGTTCAAAATTCACACCGCCATGAAAGTACACTTCTAGATTTGGCCAAATTTCAAGTAAGTTTCCTTTTCCTGTTTCCTCGAGCATTTTATTCATCAAAACTAACATCCAGGAAGGGACACCCGCAAAACTGGTTACGTTTTCTTTTTGCGTATCGTTGATAATAGCGGCAATTTTTGTTTCCCAGTCACTCATTAGCGATATTCTATTGCTCGGTGTGCTGCTAAATTCAGCCCAAATAGGCATGTTCTCTATCAGTATAGCTGATAAATCACCAAAAAAAGAGTTATTGTCCTCGTGGATCTGAGAGCTTCCTCCCAGACGAAGACTTTTACCTGTAAACAGTTCTGAATTTTCATTATTGTTCAAATACAAGCATAATAAATCTTTACTTCCTTTATAATGACAATCTTCAAGCGCTTCAGGGCTTACTGGGATAAATTTGCTTTTGGCATTAGTTGTTCCGCTTGATTTTGCAAACCATTTTATAGGGGTTTCCCAAAATATATTTTGTTCTCCATTACGGGTGCGTTCGATTAATGGTTGGAATTCTTCATACGTACTGATGGGAACTCTTTCAGCGAAAGTAGCATAAGAACGTATGGAGTCATAGTCATATTCATTGCCCAGTTCTGTATTTTTTGCAGATTGGATTAAACCCATTAGCAACTCATCCTGCACCTCATTAGGGTATTTCAGGAAAAGTTCTATCTGATGAATTCTTTGTTTTAGAACCCAAGAGGCAAATGAATTTATTAATTGTGTAGGCATTTTAAAGTGTGAGTTTTAGAATTGCATTCTAGATTTGCTATTTGAATATCGGATAACAAATACTAACTTTACAATGTTATCAAAAATAGTAAAAATTTATAGAATTCCTAACGATTGTTTATCATTTCAGAGCATGAAATAGGCAGCTTTATTAGATGGATTTACTAATTATAAAAAATATAATCTACACTTATACCTATGCAATACGAAGGAGTACTTACTAAAATGCAAACTGAACTTGGAAATCCGATTCAATATTATTTAGTTTTTGAAGATAGTTTTTTAAATGTGAATCAGTTATTGGATAAAAACCTTGAAATTAGTTTTGTGGGGTACCAATGTTTGAATTGTAAAAAAAAGAAAAAAATATTCCGTCAAGGATTTTGTTACGATTGCTTTTACTCTAGTGCGGCAGTGGGAGATTGGATCATGAAGCCCGAGTTGAGTACTGCGCATCTAGGGATTCAAGACCGAGATTTGAAGTATGAGGAAAAAGTACAACTACAGCCTCATATTGTTTACCTGGCTTTGTCAAGTGAAGTAAAAGTAGGTGTGACTCGAAAAACACAAGTGCCTACACGATGGATTGATCAAGGAGCCATCGAGGCCGTTTCAATAGTGGAGGTGCCCAATCGGTATTTAGCGGGTATAACGGAAGTAGCACTAAAGAATTATTATGCTGATAAAACCAATTGGCGAAAAATGCTGACTAATTCTATCGAACCGGTAGACTTATTAGCCGAAAGATTAAAACTTGAAAAGTTAATTCCGTCAGAAGTACAGGAATATTTCTTTTTAAATAAAAATGATTTGTATGAAATGCACTACCCAGTTATGCATTATCCAACAAAAGTGAAAAGTTTAAGTCTTGAAAAAACACCCAATTTTACAGGAAGATTAACCGGAATAAAAGGGCAGTATCTTTTGTTTGAAGATGGAACCGTTTTTAATATTCGTAGTTCAGAGGGATATGTAGTCACTATCTCTGTATAGCCAAAAAGTAATAGTGGTAATTTAACCTTTTAAGGCTTGTTACTTCAAAACAATAGCTACAGATTCACAGATTTTTAAAAATATGTGAACCTGTGGCTATTGTTTTGCTTGGGGCTTTACCTATATATGCTATGTTTGTGACAAAAAGCTCCATAAGATAGTTTTCCTGATGAAGTAGCGATTCCTATGAAAATACTTCTCATATCCATGAAAGTACTGCTATACGGAAATGACAAACAGTCTTTTTAGCTGTTAATTCACTTTTGTGGTATCTGCCACTTTTTTCTTTTTATTAAACAAGCTATTTAATAGTTCAGCAGCTTTTGTTTTTACTTCTTCTTTAGCTTTTGTTTGAATGGCCGCTTTTGCTTCTTCCTTTGTTGCTGGAACTACTGTCTTAGTAGTGTCACCAGTTTTTTTGTTTTTATTTATTAAATCAGTCAAAGTAGATGTTCCCTGTTTTAGCAATCGCTCTTTTTGCTGTTGTAGCAATTGATTTGTCAGATTAGTTACTGCAGTTTTAATATCAGTGGTTATTTTTGGATTAGTGAAATTTCCAGTCAATGAAGCATTGACTGGAATATTTTCTAATTTAGCGGCATCAGGCGGTGATAATTTTGCAATTAATGAATTAGCCTCAGCTCCAAGATATTTCGCAGGTACATCAAATTTGATGTTGTAGTTCATGCTTTGGTCAAAACCATGTTTCCCCGCGATAGTCGCTTTGATATCTTTATAATTGATGTCAAAAGGTTTTACGCTTACCATTCCGTCTTTAAAAGAAATGGCCGCTTTCAGGTTGTTTAAATTGATTTTGTTAGCATCTATGAATTTTAAATTAGAGCCTAGTGCCGTTAATAAGGTAGAATTTGTTGCATTTAAGGTCGTTGAAAGTAATTGCCCCAATAAATCGCCTGTTACTGTTTTTAAGTCAGGTCTCATGGCAGTAGCATCAAGATTTCCGTTCAACTTAATTGTTGAGTTCAATTTTCCATTGATTATTCCTGCTATAGGAGCGAGTTTTTTCAACAGGTCTAATTGGGTAAATGATTGTGCAATATCTACTTGCTTTAGTGAAAGGTCCATGTTGAAAGTAGGTACTTTTTCTTTTGTCGAAATAGCTCCATTTAAGCTAATTATACCATCAAAAATAGACGTTTTTATGTCTTCCATGGTTAGCTTCTCTTCCATGGCAATCAATTTTCCGGATACGTCTTTCAATGTTAAATTGTCATAAAATACCGTATTTGCTTTTGCGGTAAGCGAGACATTTAAAAAGGCAGGGATTTTCATTGCTTCTGTTTTTGTATCTATTTTACCAGCCTCAGCTGTGGTCATAAAATCGCTGACGATCAACTGATTTGAATTCATGTTAAAGTTCCCTTTCAGCTTTTGGTTCTTAAAAATAAAGCCATAAAAATTTTCCAATACTCCCGTTACGCGTAAGTCACTCTTTCCTATTGTGGCGTTAAATTGTTTTAAATTTATCTGGCTTGGATTAAATTGAATCATAGCGTTGCTAATGGTCATTTTTTTTCCGTTTTCATCGGCATAGTTAAAACCAGATAAACTTACAATGCCTGCGTTAGTGATTTTATCGTATTGACTTTCCTCTACGGAACGCATGTCGAACTGAGTTGTTACGTCCGCTTTTAAAACTCCGGTCAAAGGTTTTTGTAATTTTATGGGATAGGCCTTAGATACGTTGGCTAAATTGATTGTTCCCTTTAAGACTGCGTCAACGATGGCGTTTTTGGTAATATTTATAATATGTGCTTTGGCATTAAAAATATCTTGGTCTATTCTGAAAGACAATTTATCAAGATTAATGTAAGTATCGTTTAAAACGCCAGTTTCATTAATAATTTTACTATCGATTATTATATTTTGAATTGACTTTGGCAAATTAGGGTATTGAACTGAAGCATTGTTTGAAGCAATATCAATATTGAATTTTGGTACTGTTGTATCAGAGTACAATCCTTTTGCAAAACCAACCACGGTGAAATCACCTGTTGTTTTGACATTGTCTAAATTTGCAGCGTATACTGCGGGGATGATTCCTAGGAAATTTTTAAAGGACGAAGTCGGTGTTTTGAATTTTAAATCATATTCTTGACCGGTATTGACGAGTTGAATAAACCCATCAAATTCTAACGGCAATTGATTGATTAGTGCTTTGTTTTCTTTGAAGGTGTATTTGCTTTTTTCTAAATCTATTCCTAAAATTGCATCTAATGTCACAGGAACATTTTGCATGTAGTTGACTTTATCCATGTCAAGGGTGATTTTAGCAGTTGATTTTGTAACTAAATCTAATTTTGAGGCTGCGAAATCACCGGTCCCTTCATGGTTTATACTGTCAATAACCATTTTTATTTTGGAGCTTTCGTCAAAGTACTTGAACTTAAAGTTCTCTATCGAATATTTTTTAATATTCAAGTTCAATGGTTTATTTGAATTGCTAGCCTCATCACTTTTTATGGCAATATCATAATTTCCAATTCCGTTCTTATTGAATAGGATATTTATCATACCATTTTTGGAGGTGATTCCTTGAATATCCATGGCTTCGTTCTCTCCTTTAAAAAGTTCCTTAATAGACATTTTTAAATCTATTTCCTCGATTGAAACTAATGTATCGCCTTCAAAAGGAGTTCTATTGATGATATCCAATTGATATAAAGTAACATTAGCATTGGGAAAATTTTTAAACAGACTCAAATCAGCATCCTCAAAACTTATCTTGGCTTCTACTTTTTTATTTATCGCGTCTGTAATTTTAGCTTTTATTTGATCCTTTAAAAAATAAGGAACTGCAAATAAGGTTACTGCAAGCAGAACAAGTATACTTCCTGTTATTTTTAAAATTTTATTAAGCATATGTTTTTAGATGTTTTGTTTTTTGTTTTTGTAGCAAATATGTAGCCGAAATACAATTGTAAAAATAACATTTTATGAATTAATGATATTTTAAAGTTTTCATAAATAATGCATTGCTTTTTTTGTTACAAAAGAGGAAATAAATATTATCGCATTATTAATTTTAAAAAGCATAAAAAACTCCGTTTGAAAAAGAGATCAAACGGAGTTAGTAGTAATTATGATTTTTAAAATCTATTTTTTTAATGGATATTTATTTCAAACGGCATCGCCATTCGGACCCCTTTCTGAGACTTTAGCTTTTTTACTTGTTGTAATACTTTGTAATTTTCTTCCCCTATTTCCTCTTTTATAAAGCTTTCTTTAGATTGTGCAAAAGGTAAGTCAGCAAAAAGATCATTTAAGTCTTTTTTATATTCAGGATAGTTTTGTGTTTTGTATGTTTTTACTTTTGCTAATACTGCGGCTTCATTTATCGCATCGTCAAGACTCCCTATTCTATCTACGAGACCAAGTTTGAGAGCCTCTGAACCTGCCCAGACTCTTCCCTGTGCAATAGAGTCCACTTGCGCGAAAGTCATTTTTCGTCCTTCAGCAACGTGGGTCACGAACGTTTTGTAAATATGTTCTACACCTTCTAGAGTTACCGCTTTAAGCTTATCGTCTAATGGGACAAATGGACTGTATGGAGCAGCGTTTTCATGTGTTTTTACTTGCTGTGTATGGATGCCAATTTTATTAGTTAGCTCACTAAAGTTAGGTAATATTCCAAAAACACCTATTGAGCCGGTAATGGTGTTATTTTGGGCAAAAATAGTATTAGCGTTACAAGCGATATAGTATCCGCCGGAAGCGGCATAATTACCCATAGAAACAACTATTGGCTTTACTTTTTTAGTGAGTTCCAGTTCTCTCCAAATTAAATCTGATGTAAGAGCACTTCCTCCGGGGCTGTCAATCCGAAGTACAATAGCTTTAACATCTTTGTTTCTTCTTGCCTCCTGCAAAGAACGACGCATAGAGCCTTCTCCGATAGTATTGACATCTCCTTCTCCACTTTGAATTTCTCCCTGTGCATAGATAATGGCAATTTGATTTTTGGAATCAGTACTTACTCCGGTGGTGGTCATTTTTTTCGTGTAATCAAAGATACTAACTTTGTTATAGTCTTCCTCTTTTTCTACTTTTAATGCTTTTTTGATGGCGTTATGATACACATCTTCATAGGCTATAATATCTACTAGTTTTTGTTCTTTCGCCATTTCGGGTGTTCGGGCAAGAAGTCCGTTTGCTATTTCATTTAGTTTGTCAACTGAAATGTTTCTACTTTTCGAAATATCAGTAGTAACTGAATTCCAAACGGAATTTAACAGAGCTGTTACTTGTTCTCTGTTGGCGTCACTCATTTCATTTTCGAGAAATGGCTCTACAGCACTTTTATATTTTCCATGGCGTATCACTTCCATTTTTACTCCGGTTTTTTCCTGCAGATCTTTAAAGAACATAAGCTCAGCAGATAACCCTTTGAAATCCATATCACCTACAGGATTTATATAAATAGGACTAGCAACGGAGTTGAGGTAGTATTCTTTCTGTGTATAGGAATTGGCATAAGCCATTACAAATTTCCCTGACTTTTTAAAACTTAGCAATTCATCTCTCAAGGCTTTGCTTTGCGCCATTCCTAGAGTAGATTGGTTATTTAAGATGGATATTCCTTTTATATCATCATCTGTTTTGGCATCTTCTATCGCTTTGATAACGTCAGTGAGTCCGACGCTTTTTTTATCTGCAAAAATAGAGATCCAAGGGTCTTCATATTTTCCGGCATAGTCGTATTTTATATCTTCTAGATTTAATTCGATTACAGAATTATTTTTGACTACGATAGCTTCTGAATCACCGCCAAAAACTGCCCCTACAATTAGGATCCCGAAAAAGAACAACATAAAAAAAATAAATAGACCGATAATGGTCGCCAATACATTTCCTAAAAACTTCATAATTATATTTTTCTTTATTGGTCGTAAAAAATGCTAAATTGTTACAGATTTATCTCAGCAAAAATTAAAATCAGTTACGGATACTTTGTACAAATATATCGCTAATTCTAAAATTGTTTTAGTTAATTTGTGCTTAATATGAAATCACAACATCAAGTTATTTTATCTATCGGCAGTAATCAAGGCAATCGACTTGAAAACGTGAGGCATTGCATAGAATTGATCCATCAAAAAGTTGGTACTGTAATTAAAGTGTCGAGAATTTATGAAACGCCTTCTTGGGGTTTTGAAAGTGATGCCTTCTATAATTGTGCCTTAGTTTTGCACACCTTTAGTTCAGCACATAAGACTCTTACTGAAGCCTTAAAGATTGAAAAAGAATTAGGGCGTATTCGTGGCGAGGGGAAAGGCTATCAATCTCGAATTATAGATATTGATCTAATCGCTTTTGATGAAGAAATAATTGATTCTGAAAAGCTTCAAATTCCACATCCATTGATGCAAGATAGAAAATTCGTGCTGCTGCCTATCCAAGACCTAAACTTGGACTGGAAACATCCTATTTTTAAAAAGAACATCTTAGAGTTATTAGAGGATTCTACAGATAAGAGCATATGTGAAGTAGTAAAAACGTTGGAAAACCCATTACGGCATATTGCCTTAGAGCAATTCAATTATGTTGCATTTGAAGGAAATATTGGAGCTGGAAAAACAACCTTAGCGACTAAAATTGCCGAAGATTTTAATGCCAAAACAGTATTAGAGCGCTTTGCGGACAATCCCTTTCTGCCAAAGTTCTATAAAGATCAAAATCGATATGCTTTTCCGCTTGAAATGTCTTTCCTAGCCGACAGGTATCAGCAATTATCCGATGATTTGGCGCAATTTGATTTATTTAAGGATTTTTTGGTTGCAGATTATCATATCTTTAAATCCTTGATTTTTGCTAAAATAACGTTAGCGGAAGATGAATACAGGCTGTATCGCAATCTTTTTGATATTGTTTATCGAGAAATGCCAAAGCCAGACCTATATATTTATTTGTATCAAAATTCAGAACGACTTTTGCAAAACATAAAGAAAAGGGGAAGGAGTTATGAACAAAAAATCTCAGGGGATTATTTGGACAAAATTAATAGCGGCTATTTAGAATATATTAAATCACAAACAGAATTAAATGTTTTAATTATAGACGTCTCTGATAAAGATTTCGTGAAAAATCAAGAAGATTATCTTTTTGTTTTGGACGCCATTCAGAATAAAATCAATCAATTATAAGTAGCGATTATTACCTTTTCAAAGAGAAATGACCTCGAATCGTAGGACTATTTTTATCTAATGTTATGACATACCAGTAATCAGAAGTGGGTAAAGGTTTGCCATTACTAGTTCCGTCCCAAGTTTGATTTGATATAGTCAAGGTTGTAATTTGTTTTCCATATCTGTCAAATATATTTATGGTGGCATTAGGATATTTTGTCATTCCCTTAATTCCCCATCCATCATTAAAGGAATCATTATTTGGGGTAAAATATTTAGGAATGCCTACCACCACAATTTCTCTGGTAATTATTCCGCAGCCATTTTTGTCATTGATAAAAACGATGTGAGCTCCGGCAGATACATTGTCAAAGAAATTTGAGTCTTGCCAGAAATTAGCGGAATCATCTAAGCTGTATTCATAATCCCCTGGTCCGGTAGTGTTAACAGTAATTGAGTTGGTGTCTGTCAAGTCTATAATATCGATAGAATCAACAGTAGCGACATTAGAGGCGTTAACAGTTATGGTTCGAGTGCGACTGCATCCAGAATTATTGATTACCTCAACAGTATAAACTCCCACGTTATTTACGCCCAATGTAGGGGAATCAGTTGTTAAATCAATTCCGTCTTTTTTCCAAATATAATTGTAGTCGCTAGTGGAAGCATTATCGAGTATTCCCGCGTCAAGTGTTACAAAAAAAGAGGGAAGATTAGAACAAACTAATTCGTTTGCCATTCCATCTAAATTCAAATCGATATTCGGAATTCGATTGACAACGAAAGGTATTATTGTTGTTGCAATACACACTGCATTTTCTGCGTTTTCAACGGAAACGCTTATGTTTTGAGTCCCAGTTACGAATGGATTAGGTAGCGGACTATCTAGCTTAGTTCCATTTTGGTCAAAATAACTGACCGTCATTCCTGTTTGATCTCCTAGAATCGTAGCTTCGAATAGCGCCGTGTCAAAAGCAAACTTGCCATCCTGGTCTACTGGATTTAGTTCGTCATCACACGCTGTAGTTAACGCTGCTGGAATTGAAAATGCACTTGGTGAAGCATCCACTATAAACGCGATTGTAGTTTCGTCAGAACATCCTAATGTGGAATTATTTGTCAAGACAGCTTTTATAGTTTGGGAAGTGGTCGAGAAATTAGCAGGAAACGGACTCGTAATTAGAACCCCATTTGAGTCTTTTAAGGGAGCGGCGTTCTGGTCAAAATAAGTCACTTTTACATTTGTTTGATTCTTTACTAAAGAAGCCTCGAGCGTGGAAGTGTCAAAAGTGACTATTCCATCCTGATTGTCATCGCATTGTCTAGGAATCGTGACTGCATTTGCAATAGGCAACATTTCGACTACTAGATTTAAGAACGGGCCTAAGGCGAAGCAAGAATTGTCAATATTACTCTCTACACGAACCCAAATGTCTTGAGAATCCCGGTAGCCAATATTCCTGTAATTCGTAATGTTTGTAATGGCATTTAGTTCTGCTAATGCATCGGGTCTGTTTTTGTAGTAATTGATATTGTATGTGTCTGTAGTAGGTAGAGCTTCCTGTATTATGGCTTGGGATGATGTTAGATCGAAAGTAGCGATTCCGTCCCTGTTATTATTGTTGGTAGTATTGTTTCCGTCTATATCTAAAAAATCATCGCAAACAGGTGGTATTATAATTTTATAGTTTGGGTCAATATTGGTAGCGGGAACTTGTAGTGTTATTTTAGCAACGCTGTGACAACCGGTGGTATTATTGACTACCCTAGTCCACACTTCCATCGAGGTAGCTGTATTTTCAAAAGCTAATTTATTTAGAATTAAATCGGGTTCTAGAGCTTCATCTGCGCCATTTAAAGAACCGTAATAAGTGAACGTTTCGTTAGTGTAATTTGTCGAAATCACATCATTATTTACGGTTAAATCAAAAAGAGTTCGTCCGTCTGAAATCAGATCTGTGTCACATTGAATAATTGTGATATTACGAACTAACGGGATTGGAGTAATGGTTATAATAATTTCAGTTCGAGGTCCCTCGCATCCGGTAGTGGTCATTGTCTGACTTACGTAGTAGGATGTGAGTCCAACTGTTGAAGTCGATGGAGTAGGGTTTGTTGAGTTTGCGGTTCCTTCTGTAGGTGTTGTATACCAATTTAAACTGCAGTTTGGTGATGGAGTTACGGATAGAGGTAGTGCAATTTCATTTTGACAGTAACCGCCATCATTTGCCACGGGCGCAGTAGGTCTGGGATTAACTGTAACAATAATTTCAGATCGAGGTCCTTCACACCCAGTTGTTGCTATAGTTTGACTTACGTAGTAGGATGTGAGGCCAACTGTTGCGGTCGATGGAGTAGGGTTGGTTTGGGTTGAGGTTCCTCCGGTTGGTAGGGTATACCAATTTAAACTGCAGTTTGGAGATGGAGTTACGGATAGAGTTAATGCGGTTTCATTTTGGCAGTAGTTAATATTGTTTACCAAGGGTGCAACAGGTCGTGGATTAACGATTACTATAATTTCAGATCGGGCTCCTTCACAGCCTGTTAAGGTATTTGTTTGACTCACATAGTAGGATATTGTGCCTGTTGCTGTAGTAGATGGAGTAGGGTTTGCTGAGTTTGCGGTTCCTCCATTAGGTGATGTGTACCAATTTAAACGGCAGTTTAAAGATGGAGTTGCTGAAAGCGGTATTGGGGTTTCATTTTGACAATATAAAACTGGGCTTGTGGAAGAAACAACAATAAGTGGTAAAGCAGGTAATGGATTTACTGTAGCTATAACCGCCTTCCTTGTAGATTCACACGTACCCGCTTCAGCATAAAATGTGGTGGTACTTGCTATAGTTGTTGTAAAAGAATTTCCTGTTTCTAGGGGTGTTCCTCCTGAGGCAGAATCGTACCAACGTATTGTTCCGCCGGCGGCAGTTGCTTGAAGAGTGATATTTCCTGTACCACATCTTGTTGACGGAACGATATTTGTTATTTGTGCGATTGTTATTGTAGTACTTGCTGAAATTTTTAATTGAGGATCTTGGGTCGTTCCACCATATTCAAC
>JBLIKD010000059.1:0-11796 GCA_047636275.1 Flavobacterium sp.
AACGGAGGAGATAAAGTTACATCCAAAATATTTTGGGATAAATTCTAATACTAAAGATGGACCAGAACAATATGACGGCATCAACTGTATTTGATGCGTTTATAAATGTTGCTTCTTATATTCATTAGAAAGAATTGATACTTTACAAAAGTAATCCTACTAGTATTTAATAAAACCATCAGTGAAAGCTGGTGGTTTTTTTTTATATATTTGCAGCATGGAAAAAGAACATCAAATATTTGGAATTAGAGCTATCATTGAAGCTATCCAAGCAGGCACTACAGTAGACAAAGTTTATATTCAAAAAGAAGCGAGTAGCGAATTGATGAAAGACTTAATGAAAGTAATGAAGCGTGCCAATATAAACTTCTCCTATGTTCCTGTCGAAAAACTGAATAGGTTAACACCGAACAACCATCAAGGCGCAGTGGCAAGCATCTCTCCTATTTCCTTTTTTGATTTAGAAACCTTAATTGATACAGTAGTTGAAAATGGAAAAACGCCATTATTCCTTGTACTAGATCAAATATCAGATGCACGTAATTTTGGCGCCATCATTAGAACAGCTGAATGTACTGGCGTGAATGGTATTATTGTACAAAAAGCGGGTTCAGCGCCAGTAAACGGAGATACCGTTAAAACATCAGCAGGAGCCGTATTTAATATTCCCATTTGTAAAGTCGAACATATTAAAGATGCCATCTTCCTTTTGCAGGCAAGTGGAATCAAAACTATCGCTGCGACCGAAAAGACAGATACCACTATCTACGATATTTCCTTAAACGAGCCAGTAGCGATAATAATGGGATCAGAAGACCGTGGTGTAAACCCTTCTGTTTTAAAGATTGTTGACGAAAAAGCTAAGCTTCCTATGTTTGGAAGTATCGGTTCCTTAAATGTTTCCGTTGCTTGTGGTGCTTTTTTATATGAAGCACTAAGACAAAGAAGGTAATCCCATCACCCCGCTTCCCTACAGAAAGGGAGTAGGTATAAATATATCTAAAACGAATCAAGATTCTAGTCTTGATTCGTTTTTTTTATTTATAAAAGAACCCTTTCTTAACAAGTAAGCAATTTAACCCTTAATTATTTTAACAATTACATAGTATATTGTTAAAATAATAAATTTATATAGTCCTTCAGCTATAAACTTATGACCACTACTATTAAGTTTAACAAGAAAAACGAGAGTCCTAATTACCTCAAAGACGTTTTAAATCAGATATATACATCATTTTAACACTTATGCTGATATTAAGTCAACAAAATTTACATATATAACAATATTTAATAAATCCCTACTCTTTCGAGTATAGTAATATTAACTTTTAATTAAGATATTTGCCGGATTAATCCAAAATATCTTAAAATGAAACCAAAGTTTAATCGAATCTTAGTGCTTCTCCTAGCATTAATTACGCAAATTACTTTTGCGCAAGAAAAAATCGTATCAGGGGTAATTTCTGATGGAAATGGTCCTATTCCTGGAGCCAATGTTTTTAACAAGGCAATCAAGAGGTCTACTCAAACTGATTTTAATGGAAAGTATTCTATTATTGCAAAATCAGGGCAAGTTCTAGAAGTCTCGTATGTGGGCATGAAAAACACATCGGTAACTGTAGGAGTTTCAAACACTTTGAATGTTAAAATGACTGCCGCGGCAGAAGAGATGGATGAAGTAGTAGTTGTAGCTTATGGTAGAGCTAAGAAAGCTTCTTATACTGGTTCTGCTACAACTATTAAAGGAGAGAGTTTCGAGAACAGAGCAACTACAAACGTTCTTTCTGGAATTGAGGGATCTGTTTCAGGAGTACAAATTCAAAGTGCTTCAGGTCAACCAGGTTCACAACCTTCAGTTCGAATCAGAGGTTTTAGTTCTATTAGTGGATCTAACACACCTCTTTACGTTGTTGATGGAGTTCCTTATACAGGTGACATAAACAACATTAACTCAGCTGATGTTGAAAGCATAACGATATTAAAAGATGCTGCATCTACCTCTCTTTATGGGTCAAAAGCAGCAAATGGTGTTGTTATTATAACTACAAAAAAAGGAACATCTGCTGAAGATAAATTCACAGTAAATATGAGTTCAGGTCTGAATACAAGGGCTATTCCTGAATATGAAAGAGTTGATGCTTTTCAATACTATCCATTAACATGGGAAGCGATTAGAAACAGTCGACCAATGGGCACACCTGCTTTGTTAGCAACTGCAAATGCTTTTGCTTCTACAAGGACTCCTCTTGACTTAGTAAATAACCCATTTAATGTGGCTAATGCAGATTTATTTGATGCAAATGGTCAATTAAATACAGCTGCTCAACTACTGTATGCTAGTGACTTAGATTGGGCAAAGCAATTACAGAGAGCAGGAGTTAGAAGAAATGTTGATTTCTCGTACCAAGGGAAAACGGAAAGAAGTAATTATTTGGTGTCAATTGGAAATTTAAGTGAAGAAGCTGCAATTAAAAATTCTGATTTTAAGAGAACTACTGTTCGTGTTAACGTAAACACTAAATTAAAAGAATGGTTTAGAACTGGAGCTAATGTCGCGTCTACCTTTACTGATTCAAATCAGGCGGTTGACGGTGCAGCAAATACTAATAGTTTCAATAATCCTTTTCGTACTATTCGCTACATGGGTCCAATTTACCCTGTCTTGAGTCATGATTCGACTACTGGAGAAGTAATTTTAGATGCAATTGGTAACCCAGTATATTCGCAAATACGTGGGTCTGGTGCTTCAAATGGTAGAAACGTTGTTTATGAAACTTTGAACAATGAAAATAGAGACAAAAGTCTATCTTTTAATGGTCGTACTTTTTTAGAATTAACACTATTAAAAGATTTTAAATTCACTACAAACTTTGCATTTGATAATGCACATTTTAACAATAATGTTTTCTGGAATAAAGTGATTGGTGATGGAGCACCTGATGGATATGCATCACGTACTAACACTGTTACGACTGGCGTTACTTTTAATCAATTACTTGATTATACAAAAGTTCTAAACAACCATAACATTAGTGCTTTAGTAGGTCATGAAAGTTTTGACTATGAGTACAACTTTATGTTTGGTGTTAAAAGAGGACAAGGTGTACCCAACAATAACGAATTCATAAACTACCGTCAGGTATCTGATTTAACTTCGTACACAAGAAATTATGCAACTGAATCGTACTTCTCTCGTTTAGGATATGATTATGACGGAAGATATATCTTCTCTGCTTCTGTACGTAGAGATGGTTCTTCAAAATTTGCAGCTGCTAACAAATGGGGTAATTTCTGGTCAGTAGGTGCTGCATGGAATTTAGGGAAAGAATCATTTTTTCAAAAAATTGAATGGATAAATGAATTGAAATTAAGAGGTTCATTTGGAGAAGTAGGTAATGATTCACACATCAGCTATGGTGGTTTGAATTATTACATAGGTGCCCCTACTTTTTCATTAGGGTTGAATAATGCTAATGAACCGGGAATTCTAACTAATGATCAAGGAGCTCCAAATCTTAAATGGGAGAAAAATAGTCAAAAAGATATCGCTTTAGATTATGCTTTTTTTGGTAATAGATTAAGAGGTGCTATAGAATACTATAATAGAACAACAGATGGATTAATTTTTAACGTACCAGTTCCTGTTTCTTCAGGATTAGATTCTAAAGTTCAAAACATAGGGTCGATGTTCAATCAAGGAATTGAGGTTTCTATTGATGGAATGATCGTGAAAACAAAAGACTTCTCCTGGAATATTAATGTTAATGCATCTACTATTAAAAATGAGATCACTGCGTTGCCACAAAAAGAAATTATTAGTGGTACTAAAAAATATGCAGTAGGGAGTTCAATTTACGACTATTGGTTAAGAAGTTATGCTGGTGTAGACCCCGCAGATGGATATGCTTTATTTATAGTTGACCCATTGTTAACAACTCCAACTGATACTGATTCAAGAACAGTAAATGGCGTTAATGTTACAATAAATCAAAACAAAGCATTATACGAATACCATGGATCTGCTTTACCTGATTTATTTGGTAGTTTTACCAATACTTTCAAAGTAGGAGGATTCCAATTGGATGTACTATTTACTTACCAAATAGGTGGTCAAACGTATGATACTAACTATGCTGCATTAATGCATTCAGGTAATAATTATGGATCTGCTCTAAGTACAGACATCTTAAAAAGATGGCAAAAACCCGGTGATATTACTGATGTACCGTTATTAAACATAGCTAGAAATCCATCAAACTCTGCAGCGTCAAGTCGTTGGTTAGTTGATTCTGATTATCTCTCATTACGACAAGTGTCATTATCTTATAACTTACCGAAAGAATTAATTTCGAAATTAAAAATTGATGCGGCTAAGTTCTATGTGAATGGTGAAAACTTAAAGTTATGGGCTAAAAGAGAAGGAATGGATCCGCAAGCTAATTATAATGGAACTACTCAAAATAGATTCTCACCTTCCAGAACTATTTCATTAGGAATCAATTTAAACTTTTAATAAAATATCATGAAAACACTTAACAAAAAATTTTTATTGGTGGTATTAGCGATACTGTCATTAAGCTCATGTTCAGAAGATTTCTTAGTGAAAAAACCCACGGAATTTGTCGACTACGCATCGGCTACTTCTACAACTGAAAACCTATATTCTTTATTAAACGGAATCCATAGATCTCTTTATATTAGATATGAGGGGCAAAATGAAACTGGGATTGCAGGATGTATGCAACAAGTAGATATTGCTGGAGAAGACATAGTCTATCCAATATCTAACGGCTGGTTTCTACAAGTTTATAACTGGACTGGTTTGAGCGATGAGAACTCTCAAGATGTTGCTTTTCCATACAGGACTTTTTATAGAATTAACAGAAATGCTAATACAATATTAGAGTCTGTTGATCTAGCAACTGGATTAGATGCTGATAGAAAAATAATAAAAGGTCAGGCATTATTATATCGTGCATTCGCTCATTTTCAATTGGTACAATTGTACGGGCAACGTTATAATGCGACTGCTAAGCCAAACACACAATTAGGTATTCCAATTGTACTTAAAGTATCTAATGATCAATTACCTCGATCAACAGTAGAAGAGGTGTATACTCAAATAAATAAGGATATTGATGACGCTTTAGTTCTATTAGTAGGGTATACTAAGCCAAATAATTCTCATTTAGATCTAAGAGTGGCTCAAGGTTTAAAAGCACGTGTTGCTTTAGTACAACAAAACTGGCCAGTAGCTTCTGCTAATGCAATACTTGCAAGAAGTGGAAAGTCTTTAATGACTAATGCTGCGTATGCGTCAGGTTTCAACTCATATACAAACCCAGAATGGATGTGGGGGAGTTTTGTAAATGAACTTCAATCTGAGTCGTTTGCTAACTTTGGAGCATATATGTCACGTAATTTCAGTTCTACTGTAATTCGTTCTTGCCCAAAAGCAATTTTCAATAAACTGTGGGATCAGTTTCCTGCTACAGATGTACGCACTACAATTTTCAGCAAATCAGGTAACCACCCAAATATTACTTTAGTTTCAACTGCAAGAAAATTTCCTTATACTAGCCAAAAATTTCTTGCGGTAAGTACTGGAGATAGTAGATGTGATATTCCTTATATGCGTATTGCTGAAATGTACCTTATAGAAGCTGAAGCAAAAGCGTGGATGGGTGATGCTACGGCGTCTCAAGCTTTATTTACTTTAATTTCTAATAGAGACCCTGCTTATGTAAAGTCTACAGCTACAGGTCAAACCCTAGTTAATGCAATCTATTTACAGAGAAGGTTGGAATTATGGGGTGAAGGATTTAGGTTTTACGATTTAAAAAGAACAAACTCAGCATTAAACAGAGTTGGACCTACTACAGTTCCTGCTACTACTTCTAACCATATTTCATCAGTTGCTTTAGAATTTAATATTCCTGCAGGTGATAAAAGATGGCAATGGTTGTTCCCAAGAGCAGAAATTAATGCTAACCCTGCAATTGTGCAAAATCCAAATTAGTTCTTAAATTGATTTCTAGTCCAAATAAAACGATACAGAATTAATAAAAATAAAAAAAAGGTATTCCAGGAAGACCACAATGATTTTTATAACATAAAGTAGAAATTAACGCCGATCCAAATACACCTTAACCATTACCAGAGCGGTGACTTACACTCCCGTTCTCAATTACGAGAATTAGCACTCTTTTATGCCTAAAGAACCATCACTTTCACGAGTGATGGTTCTTTTTTTTATAACTAATGATACTATTACGATTCTGCATTTGGCTCCTCTTCATTATTTGCCACAATACTATATGCAATTTTAGACTCAGAGGTGAAATACGCTTGAATTTCTATAGGAACCCCAACCTCTTCATTTTCGATAAGATTAACAAAATTACCATTTTCATCAAAGCGCTGCATAAATTTATCTTCCACAGGATCAAAATCAGGTTTTTCCCAATCATATTTAGTTGGCGTTTTATACTCTGGCGTTTTATAAAGTAAAGAAAGTGCAACTCCACTAATCAATCCCGCCAAATGCCCTTCCCAGGAAATGGTATCATCTACTTTTGGAAACGCATACCAAAGAATCCCACCGTACAGCATTATAACAGCTAGCGATAATGCAACCAACCGATAGTACCGGGTCAAAATTCCTTTAACAAAAATAAAAGATACTAAAACATAAACTAAACCACTAGCTCCGATATGATAACTAGACCTTCCTATCAACCACGTCAGGATACCTGAAAACAAAATACCGATCGCTATAACTGCATAGGCCTGTTTTGCGTAAAAAAACTGTAAAGCAGCCAACAAGACAAGTAAAGGCATCGAGTTATTATAAAGATGATTCAAATCTGAATGGATGAAAGGACTAAAAAAAACACCTTGCAAACCAGAAAATGTTCTTGGAAAAATACCGTTTTCATCAAAATCAAAATCAAATCGGATTTCCAACCAATAGACAAACCAAAGGAACAACACAAAAAAAAGCGGCACTCCCACAACAGAACTGGTAAATTTAAAATGATTATCCATCTTGATCGTTTTATTTTTCCATATAAATCAAAAACATATCCAAAAGCAATTTAATGCTATTTTGTCATATAGTAGCGATTGTCGTCTAAAAATTAAATATCATATTCATAAAACAGATACTTACAAAGCTCAACCTCGTCTCAAACCAGCGACAGCACCAGAATTTCTTTTTTATGTTGTGAAGTTTAAAGCTGTCCAAACAAAAGATATAATGTAGCGCTGGAATAGCTACAAATAAAAGTGGTAATTTTACAAAATGGAAGCACCATTAGCAGAACGGATACGTCCACAAAAACTAGAACACTATATAAGCCAATCCCATCTTGTGGGACCAAATGGCTCTTTAACCCAACAAATAGCAAAAGGAATTATCCCTTCCCTCATTTTATGGGGACCGCCAGGAACAGGAAAAACAACTTTGGCACAGATTATAGCCCAAGAATCAAAACGTCCTTTTTATATTTTAAGCGCTATTAATTCAGGTGTAAAGGATATTCGCGAGGTTATCGAAAAAGCAAAACAAAGTGGAGGTCTTTTTACTACCAAGAATCCAATTTTATTTATAGATGAGATTCATCGCTTCAGCAAATCACAACAAGATTCATTATTAGCAGCGGTAGAAAAAGGATGGATCACGCTAATTGGTGCCACTACCGAAAACCCTAGTTTTGAAGTAATTCCCGCTTTACTGTCCCGTTGTCAAGTTTATGTCTTAAACGCCTTCAAAAAGGAGGATCTAGAGTCCTTATTAAAGCGCGCTTTGAAAATAGATTCTTTTTTAGCCACTAAAAATATTGAATTAAGAGAAACAGAGGCGCTGTTGCGACTTTCTGGCGGTGATGGGCGTAAGTTATTGAATATATTTGAACTGGTCGTAAACGCCTCTGCTGAAGATGAAATTGTTATTACAAATGACAGAGTTTTTGAACTAGTACAGCAAAACACCGTTTTATATGATAAAAGTGGCGAACAACATTATGACATCGTTTCGGCCTTTATAAAATCGATTCGTGGTAGCGATCCAAACGGAGCTGTCTATTGGTTAGCACGAATGATTGAAGGCGGCGAAGACGTGAAATTTATAGCGAGACGTATGCTTATTCTATCGAGCGAAGATATTGGGAACGCAAACCCGACTGCCTTTATAATGGCCAACAATACGTTTCAGGCGGTTACCACCATTGGGTATCCTGAAAGCCGAATTATATTAAGTCAATGTGCTATTTATCTTGCTACCTCTCCTAAAAGCAATGCTTCGTATTTAGCCATTGGCACAGCACAGCAATTAGTGAAACAAACCGGTGACTTACCGATTCCTATCCATTTACGCAATGCGCCTACCAAATTAATGAAAGAATTAGGCTATGGTGAAGAATACAAATACGCCCATGACTTTGCCAACAACTTTGCCGACCAAGAATTTTTACCTGATGCAGTCAAAAACACCTCGTTTTACGTTCCCGGAAATAATTCTAGAGAAAATACTACTAGAGAATTTTTAAAAAACCGGTGGAAAGGTAAATATGGGTATTAAAGAATTGGAATAATGCAAATAGAAACCTTCCCAGTAAATAAAAAAAGCAAGCAATTAAATTGCTTGCTTTTTTTATTTAAATCTTAAAATTTAGAACTAAAACTTAACCTCTATTTTTTCAGAGATCAGTGTATCATTTTGGTAGTACTCAAAAAACCACTGATTGTCTTTTGAAATTAAAACACCTTGAATCGATTCCCTCATGGCAATAAGACAAGTAGAACTGGATGTCTTAAACACTTTCATCACTACCTTCGGCGCACTATTGACAAGTTGAAAACCGTTAACTATGGGTTGTGCATAGAGAACACCTGCCTGACTCAAATCTACCGTATCAGCCTTAGACATCGTATTTTTAGCTGGTACAATTCCGTCTAGCGCCTCTTTTTTATTAGCCACAACAGGTTCTACTCCATATTTCACCTCTTCCTGTATGTATTTATAATGCAAGGCATCCACAGAAGCAAAGGCCTCGCTTAGCGCATCTGGATATGCTAATTCATACGCTTTTTCTCTGCTCACCCCTGTATCTGATTCAAAAATAACCTTGCCGTAACAATCTTTAAGAGTAATATGTACTTTAGTCGTTAGAAATGCATTTTCCTTAACGATATCATAATACAATAGACTACATCTGTCCTTATACTCTTCAGTCACCGACTCATTGTCATAAAAGGCTTCGAAACCTGCATTATTTAGATTATACTTCGAGATAGTAGCTAGGCGATACTGATTGTCTGTACTGGTGAATTCGTATTTTATAGGTACGATGACTGCTTTATAATCATTTACGGATTGTGAAAAACCAAAACTTGAAATGAATAATAGTACTGCTAATATTTGCTTTCTCATGGTTATAAATATTTTTTTAATTCTAATAAATGATTGACTTGTTTTATTTCTTGTTCCACTTGAACTTTATCCGTATTAAAAAAAATAGCATCTAATCCCATATCGAGTGCTCCTTGTACATCTGCGTCCAAAGAATCCCCAATCATGATGCTGTTTTCCTTATTGGCTTTGGCCAAATCTAATGCATATTCAAAAATAATAGGGTTTGGCTTTTTAACCCCAGCCATATCAGAGTTTGTGATAGTATGAAAATAATCATGCAACTTAGCATTTTTGATTTTCCTTCCTTGTACTTCTGCAAAACCATTGGTAATGATATGCAACTTATAATTTTCATTTAGATAATCCAAGATCTCAAAAGCACCCTCAAAAAGGAGGTTGTTATCCGGCAATAGTTGGATATACTCTTGAGCAATGATCTCAATTTGCGCATCAGAAACAGAATAATTGATCGCATCAAAAGAATGCTTCAACCTGTTGTAACGCAACTCCTCGTGTGAAATCTTATCGTATTGATACAACTTCCAGCACGCCTGATTTATCGGTACATATTTTTCGATGAATGTTTTGATTTCAATGGCGGGGTGATTTCTCTGAAAGATACCCTCAAAAGTAATCTCTGAATTTTTATCGAAATCCCAAAGGGTATGATCTAAGTCAAAAAAGACATCTTTTATATTTGTAATTTTCATTATATTTATTTTTAAAATATTCCTTCGTCAACAAAACTAAAATAATTAAACTCCGTGACAATTAAATGATCCAAAACTTTTATTTCTAAGCTGTCTCCAGCAGTTCTTAATTTCTTGGTAATTTGCTTATCTGCATCACTTGGCACTAACGTTCCTGACGGATGGTTATGACATAATATCAATCCAGTTGCTCCCATTTCAAGTGCCATTTTGAATACTAATCGTACATCTACCAAAGTTCCTGTTATCCCGCCTTTACTCAACTGCGATTTTGAAAGAATCTTATTTGAATTATTCAAATAAACTATCCAGAATTCCTCGTGCGGTAATTCACCTATTATAGGTTGCATAATCTCAAAGATCATTTTGCTCGAAGTGATCTTAATCAGCTCGACAGCTTCCTCTGATCTTCTTCGCCTCCCTAATTCTAAAGCGGCAATAATAGAAATGGCTTTGGCCTCCCCTATCCCTTTAAAATTCATTAATTGGGAAATAGACAACTTACCTAAGGCATTCAAGTTATTATCCACGCTCTTCAGAATCCTTTTACTTAAATCGACCGCCGATTCATTGCGGCTCCCTGAACCAATTAGAATAGCGATTAATTCAGCATCACTTAAAGCACCTTTGCCTTTGAGCATTAGTTTTTCACGTGGCTTATCGTCTTCGGACCAATTAGTAATAGGAAAAAAAGCGTTTTCAGACATTAGCTTATTCTTTAAATTTGTTTCCGCATGCAAATACTATTTTTTAAACCCAAGTAGGGCTCGTAATTATCAATTACTGTATATCCACATTTCCGATACATACCAATAGCTTCCGTCTGCCTATCTAAAGTTTCCAAAACTGAAAAAGAAAACCCTGACTCCACTCCCCATAGCTCTAATTCCTGCAGTATACTTTGGGCAAATCCCCTGCCTCTGAATTCAGGCAAGACAAACATACGCTTTATTTCAAGCGTATCTTTTCCCTTATTCTTGAAACATCCGCAGGCTACAGCCTTGTTATCAAGATAAAGAACCATAACATTAGGATTAACTTCCAAGATGTTATTTCCCCAATAATCAGAAGTCAGCTCCGAATAACGTTCCCATAAACTTTGATCTAGTACCCCTACTAACTTTATGAAATCCTCATTTTCACTCGTAGTTTTAATAACTCTTATATTATACTCCATTTTTTATACAGTGAACAATTACTGAACCAATCCTTTAACGTCATCAAAATTCAATCCGCCATAATTTCCCGAACTCATCAACAGTAATGCCGAGTTATTCAGATTTAAATTAAATAAATAGTCTTTGAAGTCTTTTGGATTTGTATAAATAATTAAATCTTTTCGATTAAAAGCCTGTGCGATCTGATCGTAAGTTACTTCTTCTAATTGTTTTATTTTTACCGCATCAGGGGAATAGAAAACAACGGCTACATCTGCGTATTCCAGTGCACCATCATATTCTTTTAAAAATTCAGAATTCAGACTACTATAGGTGTGCAATTCTAAACAAGCCACCAATATCCGATCTGGATACTGTTCTTTTACGGCTTTTGTAGTGGCAGCTACCTTACTTGGTGAATGGGCAAAATCTTTAAACGCAACTTTAGCTTTACTTTCAGCAATTTTTTCTAATCGCTTTGAAGCGCCTTTAAAACTGGCAATAGCTTCATAGA
>JBLIKD010000060.1:0-11728 GCA_047636275.1 Flavobacterium sp.
GCTATCTATGGGAATACAGCAGGTGAAAATACAAAATGCTATTATTTTTTATAGATTATGGATGTCCATTGACATACTATAAATCTCTGCTTTTTAATAATTTATAAGAAAACAACATAAATATAATTGACCATGACAAGACAATTATTATTGCTGAAAAAGGAACGCTATAATTTTTAATACTGTCTACTCCAATTTGAGTACCGATAGTTTTTATAACAGACAATCTAGAGAAAGGCTCAACTATCAAATTTGACATCGATTCCAAAGGAAAAAATTGAGTTATATAATCAGCTGTTTTATTATCTGGGAAAATTTTGAAACTTAAAATACCTTTGGCGATTCCCTCTATTATGTTCCATACCAAGAGAAAACCGAGGGCAAATGCAGATCGTTTTACCAGAATGCCTAAAAACAAACAAAAGGAGAAAAAGCCAACTAATTTAACAAAGAATGCCACTAAATATACCATTCCAGAAAAGACAATGGATAGCTCTGTGTAAGAAGAGAAAGAAAACCCTAATATTAAACTCATAACGAACACGAAAACGGTAGAACAAAAAGAAAATAGGAGTACGGTCAAAAATTTAGACAAAATGAACTCTTTTTTACTTAAACCGTCAATCAGGTTTTGTTTTAAAGTACCGTAACTGTATTCATTTGCCATCATGGATACGATTACAATGGCTAAAAATAATTTTAAAATGGCAGCAATATAAGTGTTGAAGTGCCAAATGAAGGGGAAGTTGAATATACCCATTTCAGCAAGGTGAATTTTAAAAAAACCAATATCAAATTTTATGGATGCAATCATCGCAATGAAGGATAGTAAAATAAAGTAAGTCAAACTCAAAACCCGACTTGCTTTGTTCATCCATATTTTTTGCAGTTCAATCGATAATAATCTTTTCATTTTTTTAGTTTTTAAGTGCTGTTTTAGTATTTTTAGTTAATTCTAGAAATTGCTCTTCTAAACTGTGTTTGCGTTTTACCAAATGATTTAGATTAACGTTTTTCTCATAAAGGAATTTATTTAACGCGGCGGCTTCTAAGGGAGTTTTTAGATATACAAAAACCTTCCCTTCTTCTTTTTTAATACTCTCTATGGCAGGATGTGTATGTAAAATTTGAATCAAGAGATCGCAATCTTCCGCTTGTAGTTCAAAGAAACCTTCATTGGAAGACATGCCATGAACACTACCGGAATATAAAACGATTCCTTTACTTAATACTAAAACATGAGTACACACTTTCTCTACTTCATCTAATAAATGAGAAGCTAGTAAAATAGTGGTTCCTTGCGATGCAATATTTTTTATGATATCCCTAATTTGATGAATTCCCTGAGGATCTAAACCATTAGTGGGTTCGTCTAAAATTAATATTTCGGGATCATTCAGTAGGGCAGAGGCAATCGCTAAACGTTGCTTCATACCCAAAGAAAAAGTACTGAATTTACTATCTTTTCTTTCATCTAAACCTACAAGTTTTAATTTTTCTAGGATTTTAGCATAACTAATATCTTTAATTTTGCACACTAGTCGTAGGTTTTCCTGTGCCGTCATATAAGGGTAAAAATTGGGCCTTTCGATAATTGCTCCTACTTTTTTCAAAGCATCATGGGTTTCCATTTTTCCGTCAAACCAACTGTATTCTCCCGAAGTCTTATTAACCACATTTAAAACAATTCCGAGTGTGGTTGATTTACCGCTTCCGTTTGGCCCTAAAATACCGTAAACAGATCCTTTTTTTATTTCGAAAGAAATATTTTTTAACGCTTGGACGCTTCCATAGCGTTTACTTAGATTTTTAATAGAAAGTATGGTTTCCAAATTGTTTGTTTTTATATTTTTATTATTAGGACGATTGAAGTCAGGAATTGTTACCGTTTTATCAAAATTAGTTTGCTACTCGATTGCCCTTATTGCCTTAGAAGTGTGTATTTATATTATGAATTTCACGTAGTTTAACGATAATTACTACTTACGAGTGGGCTGTCGTTACATCTACTAACGGTGTTGATTAACTGTCGCTCTACTTGTCTCTTATGCTTTGTTAAAAACTAAGAAGTTTGTACTTTATTATCTTTTTACCTTTAAATTGATGTAAATTTACAGTAAATTCACCATAATGAGCGATTCTGAAGTACTATTTAAAAAACCCACTTATCCTATAAATCAATCCTTATCTGATTACCTAGGACGTTTTGACCGGATCTCAAAAGTTCCCATAGTTTACGATGATTTATTGCGTTTTTCAGGTTTTATAAATGTTTACGATAAGCAGGATGAAGACACCTTATGGATTAGGGTTTATTATAATGAATTTGAAAGAATGGAAATTGATCTAACGTTGAAAAAGATTTATTCGCTCTTGCATTCAGATGGAAATTTAGACATCATTAAGTTTTTGAATATTGATTCCATCGATTATTGCACTTTTGGGAATTCGAAACCTTTTCGAATAAAAGTGAGAAACATTTTAAATGATAATTACACTCACTTTTATGTTAAAAAAGCCGACGCTTCACGAGTATATGGGTTGGAATTAGAGCACATTTTGTCTCCTGATAAAATCAACTTTTTAGTATATGAGGACACCTTAGTTGAAGAACATATAATGGGAATTGCTGGAGATGTATTTATAAAAACACTTTTAGATGATTGTAGTGAAACTGAAAAATCACAGATAGCAAAAGAATTTGTTAAGTTTAATGAGCGTTGTATGATACGCCTCTTAGGCGATATGAGGTCTTACAACTACGTAATTATACCTATTCACGATTTTGATCAAGTAGTCTATAGAATTCGTCCTATCGATTTCGATCAACAATGTTACGAGGGGAATTTCAAGATTTATAGGCCTCAATTCTTTAAAGAGAATTATCCTATGGTAAAATTAGTCAAAGATAAATTGCAGGACAGTTCCATTGAACAATATAAAAATGAAGAACGAGCTGTTTTGGCTAAAAGAATTCTTTCGGCAGAAACTCGTATTAAAAGATTACTAAAGATTATGGGAAATGATCTTATTGCTCCTGATGAGCATGTTCAAAGGTTGAAGAATGATCTGTACTTATTCACGAATGATTTGAATTTTAAAAATGCTAAGAGAATGGGGAATGTTTTGACAGCAGCTTTCCGATTTGTCACTAGAAACTATAAAAACGCCAATTTATTTAAGCCTGGTTTTTAATCTTCAAATTAGGTTTTTATCACATAATTTTTCGAAAATGAGAAACCAAATCTGGATTTTAGTATTGTCAATATTGTTATTGTCTTGCCAGCAAAATTTTAGTGTAATCACTCCATTATACGCTTTTCCTAAAAAATTAAATGAGGTCTCCGGAATAACTTATATCCCGGAATCTAAGTTGCTTTGGGTTATTGAAGATAGTGGCAATGCCAACAAAATTTATGGGTTAAACCCAAAGGGGAAACTCGAAAAAAGCATCACTATCCAGAATGCTGAAAATATCGATTGGGAAGAGCTTACTAAGGATAAAGAAGGAAATTTATATATAGGGGATTTTGGAAATAATGAAAATAAAAGAGAAGATTTATGCATTTATAAAATTGCAAAAGACTCTCTGTTAAAGAGCACTACTAATGCCTCTTATAAAGTTTCATTTGAGTATCCTGAACAAAAAAAGTTTCCGCCAAAAAAGAAGAATCTTTTGTATGATGTAGAATCTTTTTTTGAGTTTAAAAATAATTTTTATCTTTTTACTAAAAATAGAAGTTCTAAATTTGATGGTACTACATTCCTTTATAAAGTCCCAAATAGAGCAGGTTCGCATCAGGCTAAATTACTTGGAGAATTTAAAACGGGAGGTAGCTTTGAAAATAATGCTATCACCAGTGCAACTATAAGTCCAGATGCATCTAAAGTTCTTCTTTTATGTCATGGTAAAGTTTGGCTTTTTCAAAACTTCACTTCAGATAATTTTTTGTCAGGAGAAGTAAGTGAATTCAAACTAAATCATTTTTCGCAAAAAGAGGCCATTTGCTTTACAGACAATTCAACACTATTGATTGCTGACGAAAAGAACAAAAATATAGGAGGTTTCGTTTATGAAACAACTTTACAAAGGCTAGAAGCCAAACCCTAAACCGAAAGTGATACGCCCTCTATCATCTGCACTTTTAAAATAAGTGAGCCTTGTCGTTAGTGTACTCAGACCATTAAGCCATATACCACCACCTACAGATTGATGCCATTTATTTGATGCCTCTCCGTCCAGCCAAACTCTTCCGTAATCAAAACCAGCAAAGATTCCGTAGGACATAGGAATTATACTTTTTTTAATATCTCCTACGGTATATCGAATGTCGCTACTTTGAAAAAAAGATTGATTTCCTAAAAAACGTTGGTTTCTAAATCCCCTTAGATCATAATCACCACCTAATGTCGCCCCTTGATAAAACTCATAATTATTATTCAAGATTACTTTTCCTTTTAGTAGGGTTGCTAATACAAGTTTCCCCTTAGAGTCAATTTTATGGTTAAAATTAAGTTTAGATTCTACAGTAGGAAAGTTACGCTTACTGTCGTTAAGATTCATTTTCCAGCTTCCACCTATCGAGAATCCCATTCCCATCGTTGGTAAAGATGAGTTATCATAGTTTTCATAGCTGTACTTTATGCTGACTCCAGCAAATTGTTGACTTTTAAAAACTCTTGGGTCCACACTGTTTGGAATTGCTACAAAACGATTGTTTGTCTGTTCTACATCAAAGCTCTCAAAAGAGGTCTGGAAAAGCAAAGTACTTCCATAAAGCCCTATTTTTTTAATTTGAGGTATTAGTTTAAGCATTCTTACTCGCACTCTATTATAATCCATTCCATTTAGCTCGTCATTGTTCAGACTGTTATTTCCATAGCCAAAATAGTTAATGGCAAAATTAGGACTGGTGATTTGAGATTCTAAATTAAAGTCCCAGTTCCCAAGTGCTTTGGGCACATGAAGACTATATAGTAGTTCAAATCCTTCTGTGGCAAAATAATAATTAGTCTTAAGCGTATGTTTCCTAGTATATGGATTTTGGTTAAAATGATTTATCGCATAGTTTGTAATAATTCCAATTTTTATTCCATCATCAGGATTAAAACCAATAGTTGGCAGTACTGAGAAAGCATTGTATTTTGGTTTCCTGAAATCATAAAGATTGGTTGTATAATCATCAGTCAATAATTTTTTAGTTTTTGAATCAATAGTGTAACTATTGATCTTTGATTTAAAATCAATAATTTTAGTTTTATGACCATTTGTAACAGTATAAATATCATGGTTTTGTCCGCCAATAAGTCTGATGTTTATATTTGATTTTTTATTCCCTTTAACTTCAAACTCATCATCATCATCTAAGCCATACACCCAGATATTCTTAGTTTTAGAATCAGTGTATGATTTAGTATACACTAATTCATTGCCTTCGTTTTTTATTCGATAAAAACTAACTTCAATTTTATTTTTAGCGACATGATTGATTACAAATTTGTCATCTTTATGCGTACCAACAATTAAAACAGTTTTTTGTAATACATTGCTATACTTGCTTGCATATTTGACTAACTGCGCTCTTCTTAATTTTAGATTGAGTTTTATTTTAGTTATGGTCGCGTCCTGGGCCTCAATAGGTAAATTATCGAAAGCATGATCAATAGCTTCGTTAGAGAGGTGTTCTTGAATGTATTTAGCTTGCGTGATCCAGTCTTTTTCTGTTGCTTTTCTTAAAAAAGCAAGGTCTAAAGGATAAGGTTCCCTATTGAACCACTTTATATTTTTAATGTCGCCCTTAAATGTTTGCATGTGACGAAGCGTCGGAATAGTCATTAAGATTGAAAGTAATACTCCATCAAATTTGGAGAAAGCTTGGTCTCTGTCACGTGGAATAGGCTTGTAAAGAACTTGACCTTTTTTTTTGTATTCAGCCCAACGCCATTGGTCATAATGTCGGTCCCAATCCCCAATAAGCATGTCAAATAAACGAGCTTTTATGTATTCGTCTTCGTCAACAGCATATTTCTCATCCTTGTGTAGGTTTTCTAGTAAATCTTCGGTGCTAATGATGTCATCAGGTTTCCCAAAGGTTTTTAAATCCTTTTGGCTGTCTGAGGGACGCTCTTCAACTAAATACAACTCATTGCCAAAGTCAGTATTAAAGGATCCTAATGTTTTTTGTTTTGGAATATAATACAAACGGGGATTGGTGTGTAAAACACCAATTTCGTCAGCTAAATTACCAACGCCTAGTGGAGCATAAGGATGTGAAGTAGTATAAAAATCATAGAGAAAACTTTCTGCATAGGTATTGCTAAACTCATTCTCGATATATTGATTTTTGAAAGCAACATTTTGTAGAAACCGACCTACACTCTTCTTTACAGCTCGCATTACGTATTCTTTGCCATCAGGATCAGTCAATCGTAGTGACTTAGTTTGATGGCCGCCACCGGCTCTCTGTGGAGTTAGACCACCGTAGAGTGTATCTAGAGATGCTGTTTTAGAATCAATCAAGGTCCCATAAATTTTCCGGTAATGAGTACCGAAAATAAGATTATGGATAGGACTTTTATCAGTCATTTCGGGGTCATACACTGATGTTTTTACGGTTGAAGGAAAGTGGTCTGCATATTCAACTTTGATGTTTACCTTGGGTGAAAGTACTGTTTTCTTGAAAAGTAGATGGGATTGATCTTTATCTACGCTGAAAAAAGAGACCGTTGATTTTCCATTTTCATATAGGTCTAAAGTAGCATATCCATTTTTCCCATAGGAAAAATCATTTGGATTTATAGCTCTTGCTGCTGTAGATTTAGATCCCGCACCACTAATGATTTGTTTGATATTATCGTTATCAATATATTGCAAGTTATGATCATGCCCTGATACTACTATCACGTTATCTTGGCTTTGTAAAAGAGTCTTGACGCGATTAACATAAGCGGTGTATTGTTTGTTTTGGATATCTTGAGGACTGGCTCCTGTTGTTTTTCTAAGTAGGTTTATAAATGAGCCAATAACAGGTAAGGGAATTCTTTGTTCCAAGGGGAAAATTTGTTTTTCTATGGAAAACTGTCCGCCATGACTTCCATTACTCATTAAGGGATGGTGCATGGCTAAGATCACTGTTTTATCTCTGTTTTTACTCAAGACGCTTTCTAATTCTTCAAAAAAAGCTTCTCTACTTTTAATAGAACAGTCATCATTTAGTGTTGGGGTTTTATTCCAATTTTCAAGAAACCATTGACTATCGACTGTAATAAGGCGGAGGTTATCATTTATTTTCTCATCATCAATAGGGCAGCCTTTTCGGGGTGAGAATGATTCTTTATCATCAAGGTAGTCTGTAACTATTTCTTCTTGTCTTTCTAGTCCTTTTATGCCATTGTACCAGTCATGATTTCCTGGAATAAAAATAGTTTTACCCTTAAATTTTTTTGAAATTTTCAATTGACTTTCTAGTTTATTGTAAGCAATTTTATAATTTATTTCGTCTTCCTTAGGTGGCATTCCCTTTGGATAGATATTGTCACCCAGAAAGAGTAATGTACTGTTTTTACTAGCTAGAACAAGTTTTTTTTGAAGCGCATTTAATACGTTTTTAGCCTTTTCGTCAGCAGCATTGCCTGCATCACCAATTAAAAAGAAAGTATGGGTGACTTTTGAAGTATCGGTTGCGCTATCCGTAATAAGCTTTTTAGTTTCCTTTCCAAATTGGGCATGATATGTTGCACAGGACTGTAGTAAAATTAATAATAAAACTAGGGATAGATATGTTTTATTTTTGAAGAAACGATTATCCGAAAACAATTTCATAGTTTAGTAGTTTAAAAATTTACTTATGAATCTTATAGCAGAATCCGAAAATTTTGTTCGTGTATTACTCAAAGATAAACTTTATGATTTGTATTTCTATCATGATTGTATCCATACTTTAGAAGTGGTGACTGCAGTTAAAGAACTTTCTAGAGCGGAAAAGTTAAATCCATTAGAAAATGAAATGGTAATTATAGCAGCTTGGTTTCATGATACTGGATATATCAAAGGATCTGAAAATCATGAAAACGAAAGTGTATCCATCGTTTCTGATTTTTTAAAAGAAAAAGATAAATCAGATGATTATATACAAAAAGTTGCTAGCATTATACGAGCAACTAAGTTCAATCATGTGCCCCAAACGCTTTTGGAAAAAATAATTAGGGATGCTGATTATTTTCATTTTACGGCGGATAATTACTCCATAAAATGCAGTCTGCTAAGAAAAGAATGGGAAAGTACAAATAAAGCGAAGTTTACTGATTTAGAATGGGCTAAAGAAAATTTGAAAGTATTATCTCAAAATCACGTGTATCATACAGATTATGCCATTAAAAATTGGCAGTTTTTAAAAGAAAAAAACATTAAAGTAATTGAACAAGAAATTCTAAATATGGAAAATGATTTTAACAATCCGCAGGAAGCGATAAAAACGAAAAAAAAGAAAACTAAAAAGGGACTTACGAAGGAAAAACTAGGGCGTGGAGTTGATACTTTGTTTAGAGTAACGCTAAGTAATCACACTCGTTTAAGTGGGATTGCGGATAGTAAAGCCAATATACTTCTATCTGTAAACGCAATTATTATTTCGATAGCATTATCATCTTTAATACCAAAATTAGATAATGCTCATAATTCTCATTTAGTAATTCCAACTTTTATAATGTTGATGTTTAGTGTGATGTCAATCATTTTTGCTATCCTCTCTACGCGCCCAAAAGTGACTACTGGAACTTTTACAAGACAAGATATAAAAGATGAAAAAGTAAATTTACTTTTTTTCGGGAACTTTTATAAAATGCCATTGGAAGAGTACGAATGGGCCGTAAATGAGATGATGAAAGATAATGCGTATTTATATAACTCTATGATCAAAGACTTGTATTTTTTAGGTGTCGTTCTCGAGAAAAAATATAGATTATTAAGAATTACGTACAATATTTTTATGATTGGAATAATTATTTCAGTTATCGCTTTTGTAGTAGCTTTTAATTCAGTTCACGTTTAATTCAATTCCTTAAGCAATTCCTGATAGGTATAGCTCTTATCATGACAATTAGAGTCAACTATATTAGAAACCTTTATTCGGAGTGCTTTCAGTCCAGAAACACCTTGTAATTCTTCTACATCAAATTGCTCTATAGTTGGCTCAAGGATTCCTTTAAATTGTAAAAACTTGATATACTTTAAGTATTCTGTTTCTTCGTAATTGTGGGAGTACACAATGGTGATTTTTTCTTTTTGAGTAATTCTTTCCTTTGTTCCTTTGATGTTGGCCTTGTCAATACGTTTTTTTACTACTTCATAGCGGGCGTTATAGGTGCCATCAACATCAAAACGTTTTTCATCCATTCTAAAGCGAATTGTAATAGGGGAACTAAATACGAGAATTAAAGAGGTTACATCTAATTCGTAGGGCAGTACTGATTTAAGGTGGTGATGCTCAAGTTCCATTTTACACAATGTTTGAAATTGCCACAATCTTAAATTATTCAGATACAGTAAGTCAAAGGGCTTTGAAGAGGAAATAGAGGCACCAATATAGAGGTTATGCTCAACTCCATCTGTTTTAAATCTTTCGAAGTAATGCGGAAATATATTTTGTGCGTCCGCTTGTTCTTTGTCTAAGACGGCAGCCATTTTTTTATTAATGATAGACATTGCATCGTCAAATTTTTTCCGTGCTTGATAAAACAAACCTGTTTTTGGATCTAAGTTTTCAAAATAGTTTTTTATTAATAGTTGACATTCACCTTCAATTTTTGAATTAGATAAAATAGGGTGTATTTCTTTTTGTATATAATTTTGAATCTGTTGCTCCGTATCTGCTTTTAGTTCTAATTTTAGTTCTTCAGCAAAGGATTGCATTTCAAATTTTCGCTGTTCTAATAAAGGAAGCATACTCTCTGCTTCTAAGTTCTTAAATATTTCAGATAATACATTTAGTTGATTTTTTAGATCTTCTTTTACAGTTGAGTTTCGGTGCTCAGAGGAGCCTTTGATGTCAATCTGACCATATAATGGATAGACCTCTTTAAAAATAATCTCTTTGAAGATATAGTCTTTATTTGAGGTATTTGTATAGAAATACTTCTGCACCTCATTTCGGAATTTCCAATAAACACTGGAGTGTATCGCGGTGTATTCGCGTTGAATTATAGCCTCTAATTGGTTCTCTAAATCGCTGTTATATCGTTCTAGTGTATCTACGATATAAGGCAGTATGAGATCTAGATTATTGGCATTAATACTATTGAGATGCTTTGGTTTAGATGAAACGAGTTCCATAATTCCTAGTAATCTACCCTCTTTTATTACAGGTGCTAGAATACAACTTTTAATACCTTGAGCTAACAAATGTTCAGCAAATATTTCATTACCGGGAATAGTGGCAAATTTTTCTACATTCGATATAGAAAATATTTTTTTGTCGTCTAAAAGAGCGCTGTAGGAACACCCGGGAAAAGCATTGTCGCAGGGTATTTCATTTTCACCCAGAAGAATGAAGCTTTCCAATTCCCCATTTTTAAATGGTGGTTTTATGAACTTGTCTTCTTCCTCGCTGTATACAAGCAGACCTATTCTTAAATCAGGAACTTTAAAGATTGATTTAAAAGTAGCATCTAAATTTTTATAAATATCGTTTTGCTCTTTTTCAGATTTTAAAAGATTACTTTTTAAATTAGATACGGCACTTTCCTTAGTGGCGTCGTACAGAGTTACTATTCCAAAACCTTTTAGAATCCAGCTTTCTAAAGGGAATTTCTTTTTCCATAAATCGATATTACCGTAATTATCCATCAATTCATCAATGTCGGTAGATGTTAGTGGAATGGCTTTTTCTGTAGGGTATAGTTCTATAAAATCTACATTATACAGAATGCGATAATGACTTATTATACCGTCTGAATTTGGAATGTCATAGAACAAAGGCTTATTGTAATCAAACCGTTGATGGTAATAGGAATTTAATATTAGGATGCAACTGAGCATATAAAATTGATCATCATTAAAATCTCTTATCGTCAGATCAAAATCTCCTGCAGCATTCAATATTTTTTTGAATCTTTCAGAATAATTGAAAGTTAATTTTTGAAACGGAATAGTAACCGCTTTGATTTCGTTATTCGTTAATGAAGTCGGGAAGAGGTCAGCCAGTAGATATTTTATAAGTGTTTTATTATTTTCAATAGTAGATAAGTTTTCAATACCATTTCTAAACTCAGGTATTGGTGCAATTTCTTTTAATACCGCCTTTGCATAATTAGAACGATAATCAATATTTGATAGTGCTATTTCTTCCAATGATTCGATTAATTTATGAAAGGAAATTAGCGTTTTGAAAGGACTATCTTTGAATATATTTATGTTCATTATGAAGCGGAGTTAAAAATGCATAATTACCAGTAAGTGAGCTTTTCTATTAATACAAATTTATAAAAAATACTCCAAGCACTAAAGTAATTGAAAGTTTAATATTTTCTGAGTGGTAGCTGCAATTGGTTTAAATTACCTAAATATAATCGTTAGAGTAGTTTTATACCAACGATTTACTATTATAAATTATATAAATACGAGTTTATTATATTGGGATTATAATACTGTTTCAACAATAAAATTAAAGTAGAAACTAGCACTTAGGAATTTAGATCTCTAGGTTCTTTTATTCGGTTTATATTTTATTTG
>JBLIKD010000061.1:0-11399 GCA_047636275.1 Flavobacterium sp.
TATTTAATATCTCAATGCTATTCAAATAATCTAACAATGCGTCTGGCAACGGTTTAGAATCATTATTGAACTCTCTTTTGTTGCTCTCCGATTGTCGCTTCTTTCCTTCCCCCTGTTGCTGAACAGCCGAGTTCAACTTTAATAATTCCTGCTTTACATTCAAAATTTTTTGAAGTGTCTCGTTCTTAAACCCTTTGTTCAATAACTGTTTTTCTATCTGTTTCATCTGCTCTAAAGCACTCTGGCCACTACCACCTACACCTTGTTTGTTGAGTTCGATTTCTAACGCCTCTCGTAGCTGCTTCTGTTCCTTGTATATCTCTAGCAAAGCCTGCGCATCGCCTTCTTCCATACCTTCATCTTGAGAACCATCCTTTCCTTGTTTGTCTCCATAACTAGGCTTTCCGTCTTTGCCCTCGCCCGGTTTCTGCCCTTTCTCCATTCCTTCTTTCATTTTATCACCAAGGCCCTGCTGCTTTTTAATAATGTCAGGCAGTTGCATTCCCTCACCGCTACCAGGTTTAGGTTTTCCAGAGCGCATACCAGATAAAGACATTTGCATATTGTTTAGAATATCGCTTAGGAAATCGCCAAGCTTATTGGCCGAGGACACCGCGTATTGTTGATGCGATATCCCTTTCGATATTTGGGAATCGGATAAACTAACCAACGATTTGTCTATATTGTAATGTACATTACCAATCTCTTTGGTAATGTCTTCAGCAATTTTCGGGTTACGTAAGGACAACGCAAACAGGCTATCGTCAACATGTTTGAACTGCAACTTCAAGTCCTGTTGCAATTTGATGTTTTTATTGAAGGCCGGTGAACCTCTTTTCAGGTCCCTGAATTGCACCATCACATATTCCTGAGACACAGAAAAAGCTAGTAAATTATCTAATACTTGTCTCAACGTTTTAACGTCTTCTTCCATTTGTTCCTTCTCGCTTCCCTGCACACTATCTTCCATCTTTCTAGCCATTGTCTTCATTTTACCAGCGGCTTTTTTCTGAATCGGTTTCGCCTTCGTCTCATTCTCTTTTTGAAGTTCGTCACTAGCTTTCTTTAAATCGTCAACTATACTTCTTTCCATTTCTGGGTCAGTAGGTATATTAATCGGAGCTTTTAACTCGTTATTGTCATTATTCAAATCTTTAAGTTCTTCCTGAATTTTGTCGAATTCAGAATTAATCCCTTTCTGTTTTACAGAAGAATTTTCTTTTTGATTCTCCGCTAATTTATCTTGCTTATCGGCAAGTTTATACAATTTATCCCCTAGTTGTTCCACCTTCTTTTCTACATAATATTTCTTGGTCAGCTCTACCAACTGCTCCAAATTCCGTATTTGATTTTTACTCTTTTGTTTAAACTGATCTAATTTATTTAGTAAATCTTCATTTTTAATTTTATCGTTCAACTCTTTTAACTCATCTAATAGCTTCTGATTTTTTTCTAAATCCTCCTCTGCCCTATCCAATCGCTTTTTCAACTCTTCCTTCAATTCATCTTTTGAAGTGGTTTTCAATTGATCTAAATTGTCCTTCATTTTCTCAGCAAACTCCTTCATCATCTCATCCTGCTTTTTCTGGCGCTCCACAAAATCCTTTAGGTTTTGTTGATCCTTAAACTCAAATTGATCTTTCTCTTTACCTGTCTTTTGTAATTTATCAATCTCAAATAGTTGCTTGTCTTGATTTTTTAATGACTTTTCCAGACTGTTGATATTGTTAATTTGTTGCTGTAGCAGTTCATCTTTCTTTTCTTCGTCGGTCACAATACGCTTAGAAAAAACAGAAGTCTTTGAGCTTTTGAAACCATTCCGTACATCATTATCAAACACCTCAAAATAATATTCATAAGAAACTCCTTGTTCAACAGCCAACTTATCCGGAAAAGAAAATAAAAACTGATCATAACCTTCATTTCTAATTGGTATAGCTCCGCGTTTAACGAACTCAGGTTTACCTTTAGGATAGTATACAATTTGTAATTTGGACAAACGATAATCATCTGAAATTTGACCCAAAACAAAACTTTTGTCCACTTTTAAACTGTCCGGAGCATAGCTTACGCTGATTGTGGGAAACTGGTCCTTGATAACAGTTAACTGATAGAACAGTTTTTCATAATCTTTTATACGTTCATTAGAAGTAACAATCTGATAATTTATACTTTGAACTATGTTTTTAGACAATGAAAACAAATCAGCTTCATTAATAAACTGAAAACGAGCGCTTTCATTTAACCAATGAATGTCCTTCGTAGCTAAAGCACTTATTTTCCAAGTTACTTTAGTTCCCTCAGGGATTACAGCATTACCGGTTCCACTGACTACTTCCGGATTTCTATTCAAATAGAACGGGTAGTTTAATTCCATCTCAAAATTGGCTATAGTTGGCACTGCAACAACTTTCAACTGGTACTCCTTAGAAGAAACGGCGTTACCTTCCACATGAAACACTATATCGCTAATTGGCTTAGCGATCTTGAAAAGAAACTCTCCCGGCTTACCATTTTCCATAAAATAACTCTCACCATCTATGAAAATCATTACGTTCTCTGGAACCACCTTTCCTTCCGTCTTAATCTTCAGCATAAAATCTTTGTTCTGCTCCGTTTGTAAATCGTCGCTGACCAAAACAAATTTAAAAGGTGCGGGAGGCAAAAAGTTGTCATTAAAATGAACAACTCTATTCAAACTATCTGAAATTACAGTAGTGTTCCCAGACACGTAAAAAAGCAGAAAAACTATAATTGGAATAACAGCAAACGGTAGATACTTAGTGTTCGTTCTGAAATTAATAGCATTACCAAAAGGTATCATTTGCAAGGCATTTGCTTTTTGATCAATCGAGGCCAAAAGCAATTCGGAGGAATGTTCCTCCTTACCTGAAACTGACAATTGGAGGAAATTGGTCAAACTATCATCAACAAAGTGCCTTCCGATAATTATTGCAGCCTGATTGTAATCAATTCCCTTTTGTAATTTTAATAATTTAAATATTGGAAAAAAAATAAAACGGAATAAAAGAACCACTTCGACCACTACAAAAGTCCAAAACAAAACAGCCCTTGCCATTGGCTGCAACCAAAAAAAATATTCAACACAGAGCGTGAAAAGAAAATACAACAATCCGAAACCTACGAAGAGTACTACACCTCGAATCAATTCATTCGTATAATACTTCTTGATAAATGCTTCTAACTTTTGATAGATCCTATTTGAAAAATTCACTGCTCCAGTTTGTTTCATATAACCAATAAAAGTAATAATTTAATATGAATAAAGAAATGGTAAATATTTCTCGTTTTCAAATTCTGCAGTTCAGCGATTGAAATTGTATCTTTGTATCAAAATTTATAAAAATGTCAAAACAAGTTCGTGTGCGTTTTGCACCCAGTCCAACCGGACCTTTACACATTGGCGGAGTTCGTACCGCTCTATTCAATTATTTGTTTGCCAAGAAAAATAACGGTGTTTTCTTTTTAAGAATTGAAGATACCGACCAAAATAGGTTTGTTCCCGGTGCCGAAGCTTATATTATGGAAGCTTTAAAATGGTTGGGTATTCCTCCTGATGAAACAATAGGGAAAAATGAAAAATTTGGTCCTTATCGTCAAAGCGAAAGAAAACCTT
This sequence comes from Flavobacterium sp., assembly GCA_047636275.1. Taxonomy (GTDB): domain Bacteria; phylum Bacteroidota; class Bacteroidia; order Flavobacteriales; family Flavobacteriaceae; genus Flavobacterium. Next base: position 3,638 of record JBLIKD010000061.1, read on the forward strand.
TATATAGAGACTACGCTAATCAATTAATAAACACTGGTTGGGCCTATTATGCTTTTGATTCAGCTGAAGCATTGGATGCGGCACGAAAAGAGCAGGAAGAGCAAGGCAAAACCTTTATTTACAATCACACCAACAGAGAAATATTAGATACTTCCCTGGTAATTTCTACTACAGAAACTGCCAAAAGAATCGAAAATGGTGATGCCTATGTGATCCGTTTTAAAACTCCAATTGGTGAAACCTTGCATTTGCAAGATATCATCCGTGGTGACGTGAAATTTGAAACTGACTTACTGGATGATAAAGTGTTGTTTAAAAGCGACGGGATGCCAACGTATCATTTAGCTAATATTGTCGATGATCATTTAATGGAAACATCGCACGTTATTCGTGGTGAAGAATGGTTGCCCTCCATGCCCTTACACGTTTTATTGTACAGAGCCTTTGGCTGGGATGCACCTGAATTTGCACATCTACCATTAATTTTAAAACCAGTTGGAAACGGAAAGTTATCCAAACGTGATGGCGATAAATTGGGATTTCCTGTATTTCCACTGGAGTGGAAAACTGAAGAAGGTATTTCATCCGGCTATAGAGAAAAAGGGTTCTTCCCTGAAGCCGTTATAAACTTTTTGGCCTTATTGGGTTGGAATGACGGGACGGACAAAGAGTTGTATACTTTGGAAGAATTAGTGGAAGCTTTTGACCTAAACAGAGTCCATAAAGCAGGAGCAAAATTTGATCCGGAAAAAAACAAATGGTTCAATCACCAACATTTGATCAAACAAGAAGACAAAGATTTGGCGCATACCTTCGCTCCTATCGTTGCTTCAAAAGGAATTACGGTACCTGAAAATGTACTGATAAAAATTGTTTCCCTAATCAAGGAAAGAGCTCATTTTGTATCTGAATTTTGGGAATTAAGTGATTTCTTCTTTGTAGCTCCCTCTGAGTACGATGCTAAAGCGACTAAAAACTGGAAAGCAGAAACACCTGCATTGATGCAAGAATTACTATCAGTTGTCGATGGAATAACCGATTTTACTTCGATGAATATCGAAATTATCGTAAAGGACTGGATGACGCATAATGAAATTGGAATGGGTAAAGTAATGCAACCATTCCGTCTAAGTTTGGTTGGCGCCCTGAAAGGCCCCCACCTATTCGACATCGTTGAACTGATTGGAAAAAAAGAAACGATCACAAGAATCCAAAAAGCAATAGCCACAATATAAAAACAAAAAAGCCTCCGATGTAACGGAGGCTTTTTTTATAAATACAGGATGATATTTCCATTGAGTATTCCGGGGTATCCTTTAAAATTAAATCCAAACCCTTTACTGTTTAAATTTTCAAGCATATTATTGATTCCATACTGATACGAAAGATTAATTCTAAAATGACGTACCCCGGCCGTAATTCCGACGGTTGGATAAAAATTAAATTTAGAAATATCAATAATGTCCTTTGCTAACAGATTGGTACCGTTAATCGTATTGTTTTCTTCTTCAAAATCAATTTTAAATTTCCCGTTCACCTGAACAATTGGTCCGAATTCCAAACTCAAATGATTTTCGACTAGAACATAGCTTAATTGCAGTGCTATCTGAGCCGAAGCAAGTTTGTAATTTACATCTACATTTTGAATATCTAATTTTCTGGTGGCAACCGAGAAATTATTTTCGCTGAACTGCAGTGCATAAACCATATCCCAATTCTCATAAAAATTTCCTCTCACAGATAAACCTGCGTTCCACCCGAAATCTGATTTTGTTTGAAAATTATCAGTATTTAAAGTAAGCTGATTTGCCCCAAATGTGAACCCTATCCTATTGGAATCCCTATTACCGTATTGTGCAAAAATAGGATATACACTAAAAAATAAAAATGCTGTAAAATAGATATTTTTCATATTGTAAATTTAAAAGTTAACATACCTAATTAATTTTAGTAATTTAACGTTTTTATTTAAATTAAAATATAATAATTATGAACTATACCTTAATTATCCTACTTACCATAGGAGTCTTTATTTTCTTATCTTCTTTTTTTACAGTGAAACAGCAAACCTCTGTTATCATAGAACGCTTCGGAAAATTTCACAGCGTACGCCAATCAGGACTCCAACTAAAAATCCCACTAATTGATAGAGTTGCAGGACGAGTAAATCTTAAAATCCAGCAGCTCGATGTAATTATCGAAACTAAAACAAAAGATAACGTTTTTGTGAAACTTAAAGTATCTGTACAATTCATGGTTATCAAAGAAACAGTTTATGATGCCTTTTACAAATTGGAATATGCGCATGACCAAATTACTTCATATGTTTTTGATGTAGTACGTGCCGAAGTACCAAAATTGAAACTAGATGATGTTTTTGAAAGGAAAGATGACATCGCCATTGCGGTAAAGAGTGAATTAAATGAAGCGATGACTACCTATGGGTACACGATTATCAATACATTGGTAACTGATATCGATCCAGATATTCAAGTAAAAAATGCCATGAATAGAATTAATGCTGCCGACCGCGAGAAAACAGTAGCGGAATTTGAAGCAGAAGCATCAAGAATTAGGATCGTTGCAAAAGCTAAAGCGGAGGCAGAAAGCAAACGCTTACAAGGACAAGGTATTGCAGATCAGAGAAGAGAAATTGCCAGAGGGTTAGTGGAAAGTGTAGATGTACTAAATAGAGTTGGTATCAACTCTCAAGAAGCATCTGCACTAATTGTGGTTACACAGCATTACGATACCTTACAAGCTATAGGCGCTGAAACCAATTCTAACTTGATCTTATTACCTAATTCGCCACAAGCCGGTAGCGAAATGTTGAATAATATGGTTGCCAGTTTCACGGCCAGTAATATGGTAGGTGAGTCGATGAAAAGAGGTAATAAAAAGGGGAAAACTAAAGTTAAAACTATTCTCCCATTAAAAAGTACAGATGATCAAGAAGACGGTACTCCTGAAATTGAGGAATAATATTATAATTTCTTATAACAAAAAAGAGGCCTAATGGCCTCTTCTTTTATTTATTATCCATTTAATAACAAATGGAACAACAACGTTTAATATGTTTCCGAAAGAGCCACTAAATACTGTTTTAAAGGATCCTAAGAAGTTGTTCAATAAATGATTCGGAGCTACGCTTTCTTTTGTCTTATGGTAACCCAAAATAACTTTTTGATAACTTATTTCTTTTTCAATCTTTAAAATCTCTAATTCCCTATCGATTTGCGCGTATGACGTATATTTTTTAGTTCCCATAATTTAGTCGTTAAAAAATATTTCTGAAAATTTCTCTAATAAAGGTCCTTCGACGACCTTGTCTCTTATCAAGAATAAAAGTCCGGTTGCTAATAGATAAATTCCTCCGACCAGTAGAAATCCTAAAGGATAACTATCTAAATGATCTCCGATGGCATATGCAAGAGCAAAGGAAGAAAATAGCAAAACCATACTAAATCCCAATAATATCAGAGAAAACTTTAAAATCATCGTCGCTGACTTCATCGCTAATTTAAAAGTCCGCAATTTATAGTAAGCAAGATTACTTTCAATATAAGCTTCTGCCTTATCTTGAATATCCTCAACGTTCTCTTTTATTTCTTCAAATGCCATGTATTTGATTTGGTTTAATTATGGTAATTTTCGGATTTTATTTTTTAAATTTCCCGTTCTGCTCTTTCAAATCAGCCAATTTTATTTCCAAAAAAGAAATAACTTCTTCTGTTTTGTCACTCATGTTAGCCAGTAAATCTTCATAGGTGGCGTCAAGATCCAATTTAGCACCATTCAATTTAGCCTTCATATCTTCTGATATGCCCTGATATTTATGATCTAAATCAGCTTTGGCCTCCCTATAACCATCACTAATTTTAGCTCTAGTTTTATCTCCTTTAGCCGGAGCAAAAAGAATTCCAAGTCCGGCCCCTATAGCCACACCTCCTATTAGTGCAATTAAAGTGTTTCCTGCATTATTCGACATGATATATGATTTTAATTAATAATAATTAAAAATACACTTATTATTAACGGCCTGCTGTTAATAAGCCGTTAAAGTCCTTCGAAATAAGATAAGACTTCAATTAAAAGGTTTTCTGAGCATAAAACGTATATAAATATACTTATGTATTTAAAAAAGTTTATAACAGATTAGAAACCACTAATGAAAGCCATATTTGATTGGTTTTACTTATCGATAACTTAAGTAATATAGTATTTTACAATACCTATAAAAGCAACACTTCAACTTTTTTTTACTAGTGTTCCAACCTACTTTTAAAAATATAATTTTATAAATTTAGCTGGTTTAATAAATCCAAAACTTTATCATTCTTCTCTGTATTTTTTAATTCAATGAGTTGCTTTTTATAATCATCAAAATTATCGACGTCTACCTCCACGTTCTCAATAGCTAAAATTCTAACAGTGGCCAATTGACTTTTTAATGACATGGAGTATAATTTTGTCAAAACTTCTTTTTCAATATCTTTTGACTGCACTTTATCAGAATACTTTAGAATTAGATTAGCAAACAATAAAGCGTTGTTGTCATTTTTAATATTTTTAACAACAGTCTGATTAATCAGAGTGAAATTATCAACACTTTGTATATTTGCAACTATATTGTTCAAAATCAAATATGAATTAGAGGCTTCTTTTTCTTTAACATATTTATTGATTTCTTTTTGGGTATTCATCAATAAATTACTCTCTTTCTTACCTTTTTCCTCCCACGCATCTTTTAATCCAACTGTTTTATTAAAAACTAGTTTTCCTGGCCTGCTATCTTTATCTATATTAAAATAACCCAACCGTTGGAACTGAAATTTATCCCCCGCTAGACCAACAGCTAAACTTGGTTCCACAAATCCTTTCACAACTTCAAGAGAATTTGAATTTTTGAACTCCAAGAAGTTTTTTTCTTTATGGCTGTCAGGTGCTTCATCAATAAACAAACGATCATACAAACGAACTTCAGCTTCAATAGCATGTTTTATGGACACCCAATGTAAAGTACCTGCAACTTTACGTTGCGAAGCTTCACTCCCACTCCCACTGCGGCTTTCTTCGTCGTACGTAACATGGATTTCAGTAATAGTACCTTCACTATCTTTCATGACAGCTTCTGCTTTAATAATGTACGCATTTTTGAGACGCACTTCGTTTCCAATACTTAAACGAAAAAATTTTGCCGGAGCCACTTCAAGAAAATCTTCTCTTTCTATGTACAACTCACGAGAGAAAGGCAATTTTCTAAAACCTGCTGTATCGTCTTCCTGATTATTTTCTGCATCCAATAATTCTTCTTTATTCTCCGGATAATTAAGAATTACCAACTTTACTGGATCTAAAACTACCATTACTCTTGGTGCAGTTTTATTTAAATCTTCCCGTAGACAAAATTCTAAAAGCGATACATCGATCACATTCTCCCGTTTTGCAACACCAATAATGTCACAAAACTTACGAATGGAAGCAGCGGTATATCCTCTCCTTCTTAATCCAGAAATAGTAGGCATACGTGGATCATCCCACCCATTAACTACGTTTTCCTGTACCAGTTGTAATAGCTTTCGCTTACTCATTACGGTATAATTCAGGTTCAACCGCGCAAATTCATATTGGTGTGGTCTAACTTTAGTTTCATTGTAGATTTGATCTAAAAACCAATTATATAACTCCCGATGCATCACAAATTCTAGCGTGCAAATGGAATGCGAAATTTCTTCGATGTAATCACTTTCGCCATGGGCGAAATCATACATAGGATAAATCTTCCAGTCGTTACCCGTTCTATGATGATGACGGTGTAAGACTCGATACATTAAAGGATCCCGCATCAACATGTTTGCAGATGACATATTTATTTTAGCTCGTAAAACATGACTTCCTTCTGGATAATCACCATTTTTCATCGCTTCAAACAAAGTCAAATTTTCTTCAATAGATCTATTTCTGTAAGGACCGTCTACTCCAGATTGAGTGGGCGTTCCTTTTTGGATTGCCATATCTTCAGAAGACTGACTGTCTACGTAAGCTTTGTTATTTTTAATCATTTCCACCGACCAATCGTACAATTGTTGAAAGTAATCAGAAGAATATCGTTCTTCAGTCCAATTAAATCCTAACCATACCAAATCTTCTTTTATAGCATCTACATATTCTTGCTCTTCTTTGGCGGGATTCGTATCATCAAAACGCAAATTTACGGGAGCATTGTATTTTAGTCCTAAACCGAAATTTAGACATATCGATTTAGCGTGCCCAATATGTAAATAACCATTTGGTTCTGGGGGAAAACGAAAACGGAGTTTCTCTTGTGGAAAACCATTCGCTAGATTTTCTTCGATGATCTGTTCTATGAAATGAAGTGATTTTTCTTCTGTAGACATAATGTTGTATTAAAAAAGCAAAGTTATCAAAATTGTTGGTTAAATAGCGAATGCAAGATTTGGTTATTTGTTTTAAGTAGATAAAATTTAAATATTTTGTACTTTTATAAAATAAACAATTGAATTAATTAAAAGACAATACTAAAAATGGGGACTATTAAATTAAAAAATATACAAACGTACTCCTATCACGGATGCCTAATTGAAGAAGGTAAAATTGGCTCCGATTATTCAATCGATCTGGAAATAAAAACCGATTTACGCAAATCCTGTTTGTCGGATGATTTGAATGATACAGTAGACTATGTGCTATTGAATAAAATTGTTGTGGAAGAAATGGAAATTCGCTCCCATTTACTGGAACATGTAGCACAAAGAATAATTACAAGAATATTTGGTGAAATTCCAGAAGTTTCCAGAATACTTTTGGGCGTATCAAAAATAAATCCACCTATTGGTGGTGATGTTGAATTTGTTACTGTTGAATTAGAAGAATACAGGACTTAAAAATATTTATAAGTACTACAAGCGCGATCGCATTTAACATAAAGAAAAAAATATTTTTCAAAACTTTTGAGCTTTAAACTTTTAAACTCTAAACTTTTTAAGTACTTTTGCCATCCGTTGCAATACAGGGCGTCGTGGCCGAGTGGCTAGGCTGGGCTCTGCAAAAGCTCCTACTGCGGTTCGAATCCGCACGATGCCTCTAAAACCTCCAAATAAATTTGGAGGTTTTTTTATATTCCTTGATTAGATAAACATATACTGCGCTTACGCGACGATTACCTAAAACAGATACTTGTATCTCTGTATCTCGTCGATACAAGGCAATTAGGTCATATTTGAAATTACCGAACGATCAGACTTATCATTTCAACACGGAAAAACCTCCATAACTACTTCTACTACCTAAATTATCAGCAGAATATTAAATAGGCTTTTAAAAATATACCTTGTTCATCACTATGAATCAATAACATAAACTGCAGTTCTACCAACCTTTCGACACGCACAAAGATTCTATAGGAAGAACTTAAGAAAGTAGTAAATTACTTTTTATGTACACTACAATCTCCACATTGTGTTTTGTACGCAAGAAGAGATTCCATTCTTACTACCTAAACCTACTTCTATTTGTAATAAAAATCGTGTTTTACTAGCTTTAATTTTGTACTAAATAACGAAATTGTAATAAAAAGAACCTCGAATTAAAAGAGGCTTATATATAATATAAATACTAGATTACTTATTTTTCTATATTTTCAAATACACTCTTGACCATTTCTTTTTCTTTTGGAAACCAACCTTGCGTTATTAGCACTATTCCGAAGATCATCAAAACAATACTAATTCCTTTTTTAATT
>JBLIKD010000062.1:0-11167 GCA_047636275.1 Flavobacterium sp.
GCAGTACCACCTTCACCATGAATACCTGCTCACTGGACACTATGCTATTAATAATCAATTCATTCTTGTTCACCTTTAATTTCATAAAAATTTGTCTACCGGATAAATCGTAAACAAATACTTTATCGATTTCATGTGCTGTGGAACTAACTTTTATCTCATTATTTTTATTCGAAATTAGAACGAATTCGCTTGCTTTTTCATAATCTTCCGTTCCCAAAGCTGTAGTTGGCCCGAACGTTTTAATAGCATAAGTCAAAACAAAGCGATCATTAAAAGTCCCAACAGCAGTCGAGAAGTTATATGGTGCTTCTTTTAGATCTTGAATTTTACCTAGCAGTTTATCTTCTAAATAAATTTTATTATTGATAAGAAAACCATCAGTTTGGTCAATGGCTATTTTAAAATCGCCGGCAATGGTTGTTCTATACCCTAAAGGAACTGCATCATTTTTATCAAATGGCAAGGCTCTTCCCTGGATGACAAGATTTGTATTCTTATTAATACTATAAAAATCTACAAATGTATTTCCATTAAAGCTAATTCCATCGTAGGCGTTTTCATACTCATTTGTAGCTCCAGTTATATAACCAATCAAGGTTTGTTTAAAAGCTCCTCTAGTATTCGTTAAATTCAACCAAACTCTATTTTTGTCAATAAAATTGGTGGTTTTTGGATTTTCAGGTATTTTAAAAAACTGTGAGTTATTTACTCCCAAAACTCCGCCTAAAAGTCGCATACTATTGTTAAACTCTACTTTACCATTGTTCTTGCTGCCAGCAAAAAAGCCTTGCCCAGCAGCAATTCTTCCAGTAGGTCTATAATTATTAATATCATTTAAGGGTGCGCTTATCGCTTTTATGGCTTCAGCACTTGTACCAACACCGCCAGTTATATTATAAGAAGCATAATCATTTGAAGTATAAGCTAAAGTACCTGACCCTGCTGTCGCAAGGATATTTAATCTCGATTGGATAGCAGTATTATGAGTCCAGAAATAAATAGTCCCATCCAAAACTCCACTATTTTCCGTTAAAAATTTATCCGCATCTATAGCTGAAGGATAGGGATTCCCTATCAAATTATTTTTCCCAGCAACTACGTTATTTACCGTTTGGACACCGTTGTTTGGTATTCCTTTAAAAACAGCTGTTCTAGGAGAGAGAGCTGGTAGTAAAATAGTACCGGCTTTTCCTGCTCCTCTAACGATATACCCTACTCCATTTGTCATTTTTGTAGTCTCATTTACTATTGTCCATGAGTTATTTGGAGCAGAGAACGAATAATATAAAGTACCCGTTTGTATTGCTGCTAATTTAGCTTCTGCAACCGGTGTAGACCAATAGACGTAATCCGTGTTTAGTATACCCGCAGGAATCGCTCTGTTGTATGTTATATCGCCTGAATTTATAGCAGCATCATTTATTTGAACTAAACTGGCGTTATTTTCGAATAGCAGTGTACCGCCTGTAACTGAAACCTTAACTTCATTCACTACATTTAATGTATGTCCTTTAGAAATCGTTACCTGTACATTGTCTTTAACTTCACAAGAACATCCTGAAATTTCACCCAAACTTGAAGTAACATTAGTATCTGAATTAGAGTTATATAAAGCTTCAAAAATAATTTTACTGTTTATCGAAGGAAAGCCATTGGACCAACCAAGCCCTCCCCCTAACAAACCCCTGTCCATCCACGTAGTAGTTTGAATTATTTTATTTAAAATGGATACATTTATAAAAACTGACGATATACAACTGCCTTTAGAAGCCTTAATAATATAGTTCCCAGGAGGGGCTGTTACCGCTGCATTTGTTCTAATTACTCCAATAGATGGAGAAAATATATATGTATTAGAAGAATCATAATTTGTAATTGTAAAACTTCCTATCTCCGCAACGCAATTAGGCTGGGTTATCGCTCCTACTGTTGGTGCTGCTGGTAATGGATTTACCGTAACTACAATAGCTGTTCTTGTAGCACTTAAACAACCTGTGGTCGTGTTTCTTGATTCTCCATAATAGGCTGTAGTCGACAAAGCTGTTGTTGATGAAATTACAGCACCTCCCAAAGCTGCAGCATACCAATCTATTACACTTCCTACTGATGCTGTACCAACTAAGGAAGCTATAGTTCCGATTCCGCAAAAACTTTGTGCTGATGTTGTTGGTGCGACAGGTAATGGATTTACCGTAACTATAATAGCTGTTCTTGTAGCACTTATACAACCTGTGGTTGTGTTTCTTGATTCTCCATAATAGGTTGTAGACGACAAAGCTGTTGCTGGTGAAATTACAGAAGCACCCGAGGCTGCAGCATACCAATCTATTACACTTCCTACTGGTGCTGTACCAACTAAGGAAACTATAGTTCCGCTTCCGCAAAAACTTTGTCCTGTTGCTGTTGGTGCAACAGGTAATGAATTTACAGTAACGACAATAGCTGTTCTTGTAGCACTTAAACAACCTGTGGTCGTGTTTCTTGATTCTCCATAATAGGTTGTTGATGACAAAGCTGTTGTTGATGAAATTACAGAACCTCCCAAAGCTGCAGCATACCAATCTATTACACTTCCTACTGGTGCTGTACCAACTAAGCTAGCTATAGTTCCGATTCCGCAAAAACTTTGTGCTGATGCTGTTAGCGTTGGTTCTGGATTAATGACAACTGTTACATTAGCAGACAAGGCAGTGGGACAAGAAGGCGAAAATTTGTAAACCACACTAATCAATCGATAAATAAAATTTCCTGCTGTGGTTGTTGATACTGGTATACTTATTTGCGCTACAGCACCAATATCTACAGAAGTTGCTACTATGTTATTGATAGAGTAAGTTACCGTTATCTGGTTTGTTTGTGGATTACTGATTACAATAGTAGGAGACGTACTGCCCACGCAAACAGCTGAAGTACTACTTGTAATTAATACTGTAGGTGTAGGCCGTATTCTGAGCTCCGCGAGAGTTTTCCCAAATCCAGTAGTTCTTTCACAACCAGCTTTGTTTATTGAAAGTAATGTATATTCCGTACTAATTGTTGGGTTGTCACCAGGTGCAAAAATAAAAGGTGCGGGATTAGGAATTGAAACGGTATAAATTGTTTTGGTAAGAGTATTTTTATAACTGATGCTGTAAGGAGTAGAGAAACTAGAATCTTCAGCATCAAAAGTCAATTGAAGACTACCTCCCATACAAATGGTCGTCGCAACAAAACCATCAGTCGTATTATTAGGCAGAGTATGCACAGTAACTACAACAGATGTTCTAGTAGCACTTGTACAACCTGTGGTTGTGTTTCTTGATTCTCCATAATAGGTTGTAGACGACAAAGCTGTTGCTGATACTATTGCAGAGCCGCCCGAAGCCGAAGCATACCAACTTATTACACTTCCTACTGGTGCTGTACCAACTAAGGAAGTTATAGTTCCGCTTCCGCAAAAACTTTGTGCTGATGCCGCCGCTGGCGTTACAGGTAACGCATTTAATGTAACTACCACAGCTGTTCTTGTCGCACTTAAACAACCTGTGGTTGTATTTCTTGATTCTCCATAATAGGTTATAGACGACAAAGCTGTCGCTGATGATATTGCAGAGCCGCCCGAAGCTGCACCATACCAACTTATTACACTTCCTACTGGTACTGTACCAACTAAGGAAGCGATAGTTCCAATTCCGCAAAAACTCTGTGCTGCGACTGCTGCTGGTGCAACTGGCAAAGTATTTACTGTAACTACAACAGCTGTTCTTGTCGCACTTAAATAACCTGTGGTTGTGTTTCTTGATTCTCCATAATAGGTTGTAGACGACAAATCAGTTGTTGATGGAATTGCAGAACCACCCGAAGCTGTAGCATACCAATCTAGTACACTTCCTAACGGCACTATACCAACTAAGGAAGCTATAGTTCCGACTCCGCAAAAACTTTGTGCTGATGCTGTTGGTGCAACTGGCAGAGTATTTACTGCGACAGAAATAGTTTCTTCATTGGCGTAAGTTCTACCGCCGTAATCTGTAGTACACCTAAGTGTAACCGAATACAAACCAACTGGTGCATTAATTACCGTATAGTTTTGATTAGATGACGTATAAAGGACATTATTTACTACATTTTTTATTGACCAATTATATGTATTATTAGCTCCATTACTTAAGCCCAATTTATTACCTGTCAAAACTATATCATTCTGATAACAAACGGGAGAATTCGAAGTAGGAACTGCATTTATCGACCCTCCCTGAAGCATGATTTGATCAAATGTAGGCGTCGAATTATCTCCACCGTTGCAACAAGAAAATACTTGCGCACCAATATAAATATTTTGATTATTACTACAATCTCCTTGAAGCCCTCCATTAAATACTTGGAGTGTTGCATTCAAAGGCAATTTAAAATTAACTTTGTTATTGAATCTGATATATGCAGCATAGGGAGATAAAGTTTGGGTAACTATAACATTTTGCGTATTAAAAAAATAATCGGTCACATTATTATCTGTACCTGTATCATTCAACTCCAATATACCGTTAATTGTCAATGTCCCCATCGGTTGGGACGTAATCCCTCGGCTATCTATAGTAATTGTTTGACCTTCTTGAATTAAAACTGCTGTTAAAGGCTCCGAATTTTGACCAGGATATGTACTAGTGGTAACATAATTACTACCGTCCCATTTTTGCCAACTACCAGAAGTACTCCATATCCCAGTAGTATTAATATTAGATTTATAATCCCCAATGGACTGTGCAAACATCTCGCAAGTCAACAACATCATTAAAAACGTAAAAATGATAAATCTGGGGAATTTAATTTCCATACTGGCTCTTATTATAACTCGTACTATTTATCGGATAAAAAAGACCTTTTAATCGCGCGAATTACTATCAAAATAAGTTACAATACAAAAAATATCGACTATATACTTTTTTTAACGTTTAAAAGCAATTTTACTCTTGTTTTTTACTAAAATAATAAACAAAAAATAATTAATTAAGAATATAAAACACTAATAAGCAATACAGATTCCTTTACTGATAAATGCGTACCTTTCACGTTTTAATTACAATACCTATTCCATTACACTTTTAAAATGAAGGAAGTTTATTCCATAAAAGAAGCAACAAACAAAATAGAGCATTACTGTGCTTATCAAGAACGTTGCCATGAAGAAGTAGTCTCCAAATTGAGAAGTATGAAACTAGATTCTGAAGAAATTGATGAAATTATTGCCCACCTAATAGGCTCTAATTTTCTTAATGAAAGTCGGTTTGCCTGCAGTTTTGCTAGAGGAAAACACCGCATCAAACATTGGGGGAAAATTAGAATTGTAAATGAGTTAAAGTTCCGCAAGATTACGACCTATAATATAAATTTGGCACTCAAGGAAATTACTGCAGAAGAATATGCCGATACTTTTCACAGCCTAGCCGAAAGGCAATGGGATTTGATTAACGAAACCAGCGCTTTAAAAAAGCGAAAAAAAATTTGTGATTATCTACTAAGACGTGGGTTCGAGAGTAATCTAGTTTACGAGAAAGTAAAGGAACTGGAATCCATAGGATAAATGGAACAGAGATGACACGGCTGTTACGGATCAAACTGATTTTTTTTTAATCATTGAAAATCATTTGAATGTGCGGTCAAAAATAGCATTGAGATATTTACTTTTCTAATCAGTGAAATCTTTTAAATCTGCGGAGAAAAAATAAAAACACCAAACAATCGCAACAGTTCGCTAATTTCTTTTGGAGAATTAAAACTGTGTAAACAAAAACGAAGTCGTTCCTGCCCTTCGAGAACCGTTGGCAAAAGTATCGCTTTCACATCAAATCCTTTTTTTTGAAGCTTTTGAGCTATAGCTGTAACATTTTCATTACCCGGAATGATTGCTGATTGTATTGCTGATTTACTGTGTACGAACAACTGTTTCAGTCCCAACATGTTCTTTTCCTGATTGAAATGAATGATGTTCCTGCGAAGTTGCGTTATGGTTTGTTGTTCTTTTTCTAAATGTTGATATACCGTCAAAATCGCGGTGACGGAACGAAGCGAAAGCCCTATCGTATGCTTAAAGCTTTGGATAAAATTCACTAAACAATCCCTCAATTCAAACGAACCTAAAATCGCTGCCCCTTGACATCCTAACCCATTTTCGAAAGTCACAATACGAGCAAAAATAGGGTCTTGCAAACCTAGCATTTGAACGAATCCTTCGCCTTTTGAACCAAAAACACCTAATGCATGTGCTTCATCAACTACTAAATAACAACGGTACTTATCTGACATCCGCACTAATTCTTCTAGATTAGGACAATCACCATTCATAGAAAAAACAGATTCAGTAACAATATAAATACTTGTTAGGTCTTGGGTTTTAGGTCTTGAGTTTTGGATTAACCTTTCTAAATCTTCAAAATCGTTATGATTGAATTTACAGGATCTAGCATCAGACAGTTGCACTCCGTCACGAATGGAAGCATTACACAATTCATCGTATAAAATCAAATCTCCCTTTTGAGGTATTGCACTAAAAAAACCAACAATAGCATCGCGACCCGAGTTGAAAATTAACGCTGTTTGCGTTTGATGGAAATTAGCAATAAAACTCTCTGTTTCAAAAAGCAGCGATCGGTTCCCCGATAAAAAAGGGGAACCGATCGCTGCTTCTTCAATGTATTTATTATTAACTAAATACTCCTGCGTATCCTTAAAAATAATTTCTGACTGAGAAAAACCTAAGTAATCATTCGATGCGAAATCGATTAAATCACTGGGCAAAACACCTTTTTGCAAAGCATCGCTTTGTTCCTGCTGATTGAGTTCCGGTGATATTGATTTTGACAAACATTTCATGTACCGAAAGTAGAAAAAATCTGTCGGTAATCGGGAACTTTAGGTGTAGATTTTGATTATCTATCTAAAATTATATTGCACTCCAAACAATAAATTGCCTTTTGGCATAGGAACTAAATTCGTTTCTGTGTACTCCGTATTGAAAATATTGTTAGCAAACAAAGACAGCTCAAAAGCATTTAAAGTATATGACGCACCCAAATCTACAACTGAATATGAATCTCCAGCAATTCGTTCCGAATAACGATACGAAATCGTATTGGTGAAATTTTTCAAGAATTGCATATTGTAACTCCCGACAAACTGATGCTTTAGTGAATTCAAAGAATACTGTGAGAAAGTATAGCTGTTCTCTTTTATATCATTCTGGATAAAAGAATAACCAAATTGTAACTTTTGAGCAAATGCATTAAGATTAAAGCTATAAAGTAGTTGTGTTTCAAAACCTTTGGTGATAACATCTTGAATGTTTTGCGCTTGCCACGGGTCCGTAAGCTTCATTTTTACGTAATCGATTAAATTATTAGAATTGCGATTAAATACCGCCGCAGACAGATTAAAATTAGATGTATTCCATTTCAAACCAACTTCTTGCGAAAATGCTTTCTCAGGTTCTAAATTAGAATTTCCTATCGTAGTTGGCGATTTATAATTCAAATCGGTAAAAGTTGGAATTCTATAAGTATAACCCAAATTACCATACACCTTCAAGTTATCCAGCAGTTCATATCCAACATCTACACCTGGAAAAGCAAAAAATTTGAAGTCAGAAAAATAGGTCACAGCTACTCCCGGAGTAATATCTAATTTTTTATTGAAAAATTCCATTCGATGCTCTAAAAACAAAGTACTTAGAAAACGGTTATTATCCCCTAGATTATTACTCGTAAGAAACACTTTGGCCGTTTCTATACCAAAGCCAGTAACACCAATGTTTGAGGTATACGATCCATTTAATTCTGCAGCAATTTTGTTTGAAATATGCAAATTCCTGTAAATAGACGGATTCTTTCTGATAAAAACATATTCGTCTTGATTACGCCTCCAATATACCTTTGGCTTCCAAGTAAAATTACCTTTTTTAATAACGGTTGAAAAACCAACTAAACTAGCCGTTGTTTCCTCATATTGATCAATCGCGGCTGGCGAAGCATAGAAACCATTTGCCCCGAATTTTTTTTCTGAAAGAGCTACCAACATCGTTATTGGCAATTTATTTTTATGAAAAACACTTTTCAATACAAAATTCTGATTGTCGAAATCTGTATTATAGCGATACCCGTTCGATATGTTTTTTGAAAAGTGCAGAATATGACTGCTTTCTTTCAAACTAACTCCTGCGGTAACAGCAGTACTAAATTGACCATAAGAGCCCGCCTGAAGACGTAATGAAGCATCATTATCGAGCGAATCCTTTGTAATTATATTCACGGCGCCGGTAAAAGCATTTTGACCAAAGACACGACTCGCTGGCCCCTTTATAATTTCAATTCTCTTAATAACTTCAATCGGCAAAGCTAAATTCATCGAGTGATGTCCGGTTTGAACATCGTCTAACTTGAATCCATCGATAAGGAGCAACGTTTGATCAAAACTTCCGCCCCGTATATATAAGTCAGCTTGCGTACCACTAGTCCCGCGACGCCTTACATCAATTCCTGCAATTTGCTGTAAAGCATCAGCAACATTTGAGACTCCGGATTTTTTTATATCCTCGGCAGTAATCAACTGAATGGTTCTAGAATTTTCTTTGAAAGGCAAATCAATCCTACTGGATGTAATAACCACTTCTTGTAAGGTATCTGTCTTTTGTGTGTTTTCCTGTGCACTTACTATCAAAGAACCGATAAAAAAGAAAGCTGAAAAGTATTTATTTTTCATTTATAAAAGTATTGAATTATTTTAAAACGCTGCAAAAGTAGTACCTTTCCGGACTATTAAAATAGTCCAGTTTTAAAATGACAGATAGTCCGGTTAATGCATTGTTAAAAAGGCTTATCCACTTTGACAAATCAAGTGCCAACCCTGTGTACATACAAATTTCACAACAAATCATCAATGCCATTCAGCGTAGTTATTTAGAAGGAGGCTCTTTATTGCCCGGAACCAGAATCTTTAGCCAGTTAATAAATGTCCACCGCAACACAGCCGTTGCAGTATATGATGAATTAGCTTCTCAAGGCTGGGTTGAAATAATTGCTAACAAAGGGACTTTTATATCGGTTCCTGAACAGAGAACAGCTACAATAAAAGCGCGTTCGAACCGCATAGGAGAACTTTATAATTTTGCAGAAATAACTGGCTTTCCCTTTCACCCCTCATTTCATTTATCATCAACGAAAGAGTTTTCAGATGCAAAGTATGAGCTAAATGATGGGCAACCCGATTTAAGACTGCATCCCATTCATGAATTTTCAAAATGGTATGGCGCTTCCATGAAACGCAAATCATTGATTTCGAAATGGAATCAAAATAAAAAAACAAGGTATTCCGTCTTTGAAAACCAACTGTGTAATTATCTAAACGCTACAAGGGGACTTCATATAAACCCAAAAAACATAATTAGTACAAGAAGTACCGAAATGAGTTTGTACATCATCTCGCAACTTTTAATTCGCCCAAAAGATGTAGTTTTGGTTGGGGATTTGAGCAATTATGCTGCCAACATGATTTTTCAGCAATCGGGCGCCACTATCAAAACAATCCCTATTGACGAACAGGGCTTGAATATCGATTATATTAAAACTCATTTTGTAAAAGGGGCAATTCGCTGTGTTTATATTTGTGCCAATCGTGATTATCCGACCACTGTTTCATTAATAGCAGAACGTCGCTTAAAACTGTTACAACTTGCAAAGGAATACCAGTTTGCCATTATAGAAGACGATTATGATTATGATTTTCAGTTTGAAGGCTTGCCTATGCTACCTATGGCCAGCTCGGATGCAAATGGAATGGTGATTTATTTGGGAAAGCTTGGACAATCTTTATTTCCGAGTTTTCAAACAGGATTTGTGGTAGCGCCGGAAAATTTAATCTCAGAAGCTAAGAACTATTTACAAATGCTAGACCGCCAAGGCGATTTAACGCAAGAGCAAATGCTATCTGAATTGATTTATGAAGGTGAAATTCATCGATTACTCAAAAAAAACAGACTGGTCTATAAGCAAAGACGCGATTTTTTATACCAATGTCTTGAAGAAAATTTTAAAGATGCTATCCGTTTTAAAAAAACAACGGGCGGCTTGGCAATATGGTTACAGTTTAATACGGTAATTTCCTTGGTTCAACTTTCAGAACAAGCGCTACGCCATGATTTATTTTTGCCTAAAACCATCCTTTATCAAGACAAAGACACTTGCGCTATCCGTTTAGGCTTTGGCCATTTGAATGAAGAAGAAATAGAAATCGTAGTCAAAAAACTGAAACAGGCTTATGATTTAACCACAAAATAAAAAAGCCTAACAGTTATGTTAGGCTTTCCTTATATAATCATATTATTGTCTTTCATTTCTAAAGTTCCTGAGGAGATCCCTAATATATAGTTCTCGGCACTTACTTTAGTAAATAATCCTGATATCTCTTTGTTAAACTCGAACCATAGCGCAGTACTACTTAAAGTCTCTTTGTGAAGCTACTAAACAATCAGTCCATGATTATTTAAATTATTGTTTTATAATGTTTTATTATTGTTTATCAATAATTTTTATATATTTGCTTAAACTTTTAATTTTATCAAAATGAAAAAACTACAAATATTAAAAGCTATTTTAGACTTTTTTTGGTTTTTTTCCTTAATCGGCGGCATTGGCATTCTACTTTTCACAGCTTTTTATTTGTTTAATTCCGCTATAGCTATTCCCGTGATTATAAAGGGTCAAGAAATGGTGCCTAACGACCTATTATCTAAACTGATAATTTTTGTTAATGCTTTCACTGGACTACTATTTTTATTTAGTGTCTACTTATTAAGAAAAGTGGTTGACCATTTCCAAAAAAGAGACATCTTTAATCCTGACGTAATCAAACATTTTAATTTAATTGGAAAATTAATCATCAGCTCATCGCTTCTTAGTAATTTATCCCTATTTATCTATAATATGGTTAACCAAGATCATATTGAATTATCATTAAGCTTTGGAAGCTACGATTCGTTTTTAATTTCTATTAGTTTGGGATTGTTTTTTATGGTCATAAGCGAAATTTTCAAAATTGCCGCGAGTATGAAAGAAGAAAACGAATTAACAGTTTAGTTCACCTTATCATTAGGAACATAAATTCTACAAAACTATAAATTAAAAGAAATGAAAAAAAT
>JBLIKD010000063.1:0-10976 GCA_047636275.1 Flavobacterium sp.
TGTTATTATAATGTTAATTCAATTTGGCATTAGTCATTCTTATGGATGATTCAAATTAGTTTGTTCTTTAATGTGTATTTTTGTGCACAAAAATATATTTAAAGATGAAAAAACTGATTTTCTTTTTGGCGTTTATTATTTTGTCAAACTTACAAGCACAAGACCGCCCTAAGTTGGTCGTAGGTATTGTGGTGGACCAGATGAAAATGGAGTACTTATACCGTTTTTCGGATGATTTTTCTCCTAATGGATTTAAACGATTAATAAATAATGGCTATACGTTTCAAAACATGCATTTTAATTTTATGCCCACTTATACAGGACCGGGACATGCGTCTATTTATACAGGAAGTACACCAGATACTCACGGTATCGTAGGTAACGAATGGTTTAGCAGAACGTTAGGTAAAGAGATGTATTGTACAGATGATGCTAGCGTTAGTACGTTAGGTGATGGAACGAAGGAAGAGGGTCAAATGTCACCTAAGAATTTGTTGACTACAACCATTACTGATGAGTTGCGAATGGGAACTAACTTTAAAGGAAAAGTTATTGGTATGAGTTTAAAAGACCGTGGGGCTATTTTACCAGCGGGTCATTTTGCCAATTGGGCATTTTGGTATAGCAAAACGGGTTCCTTTATCTCTAGTTCTTTTTATGGCAAGCAGTTACCAGGTTGGGTTCAAAAATTTAATGATGAAAAGCATTACATGCCATACATTAATAAGGGTTGGGACTTGTATAGACCTGCAGCTACTTATAATGAAAGCTTAGAGGATAATAATCCGTATGAAGGTAAACTGTATAATAGTAGCGCTCCGGTTTTTCCTTACGATTTAAAAGACATGTATGTTAAGAACGATGCTGGGGTTTTGCGTGCAACTCCTTTCGGTAATAATCTATTGGCGGAGTTTGCAATGAAGGCAATAGAGAGAGAAGAATTAGGTAAAGACGATATCACTGATTTTTTAACGGTTAGTTTCTCCTCTACTGATTATGTAGGGCATTTATTGGGGCCGCGATCTATGGAACTTCAGGATACTTACTTACGATTAGACCAAACCATTGCTGATTTCTTAATGTATTTAGATAAGACAGTAGGCAAGGATAATTATTTATTGTTTTTGACTGCTGATCATGCTGGTGCTGAAAATGTAAATTACTTGAAAGATCATAAATACAATGTTAATAGTATTAGTCCAAAAGACATTAGGAATAATCTAAAAGATTTTTCTATCGAAACTTTTGGAGTTGATTTAGTATTGAATTATTCCAGTTTCAATTTATTTTTTAATAGAGAAATAATTAAAAGTAAAGGATTGGATTTGGTTAAAGTTAAAGATGCATTTAAAGGATTTTTAATGACGCAAGACCATGTAAAAAGAGTCTACAGCGAAGAGGATATTTTAAATTCAACAGGTAATGATTATTTTCTAAATTTCATTGCTAAGGGGTATGATGTAACTCAAAACGGAGATTTGGTTATTTTAGATAAGCCAGGTTACATCGAATATCAAGGTACCGGAACTTCACATGGAACAACTTATTCTTATGACACACATGTTCCTGCTATTTTTTACGGATGGCATATTAAAAAAGGGGAGTCATTTAATAAAAAAGAGATCACTCAAATAGCACCAACAATTGCCCAAAAAATAAAAATTGCATTTCCAAATGGGACTAAGGCAAATGTTTTGGAAGAGGTTTTAGATGATAAATAATAAAACAAAATTCTGTTATAGTACTCTATCAAATACTAAAGGGTAATTGTCCTATAGTTCAAAAAAAATCCCATCTCTTTAATACGAGATGGGATTTTTTATTATACTGTTGTCGCTTCTACTGGTAACGGTATTTGATTTTTTAGTAAATCTTCAAACGTCTCGTGTGCTCGTATTAGGTGTCCTTTTCCGTTCATCCATAATACTTCAGCTGGTCTGTATCTTGAGTTGTAATTGGATGCCATAGAATAGCAATAAGCTCCCGCATTTTTAAAGCTTAAAATATCTCCTTCTTTTATTTCTGAAATTCTTCTGTTATTAGCAAAAGTATCCGTTTCACAGATATAGCCAACAACAGAGTAAAAACGCTCTTTCCCTTTTGGATTAGAGATGTTTTCAATATGATGTTGGGAACCATATAGCATTGGTCGTATCAGGTGATTAAATCCGCTATCTATTCCGGCAAAAACGGTTGAAGTAGTCTGTTTTACCACGTTTACTTTTGCTAAAAAGACTCCTGCTTCGCTTACTAGAAATTTACCAGGTTCGAAAATTAAAGTTAAATCTTTTCCATATTCGGTACAAAATGCTTTGAATCTTTTAGTTAATTTCTTTCCTAATTCTTCAATGTCAGTTTCGATATCATCCTTTTTGTAGGGAACTTTAAATCCACTTCCAAAATCTAAAAATTCTAAACTTTTAAAATTTTTCGCTGCATCAAATAGTATTTCAGCAGCATATAAAAACACTTCAATATCAAGAATATCAGAGCCTGTATGCATATGGATTCCGACGATGTTCATCTTTGTGTTTTCTACAATTCGAACTAGAAGCGGCAATTGATGAATTGAGATTCCAAATTTACTATCAATATGTCCTACAGAAATATTAGTGTTACCACCTGCCATTACATGTGGATTGATACGAATACAAACAGGTACATTAGGGTGTTTTGTTCCAAATTGCTCTAGGATCGATAAATTATCAATATTAATCTGAACGCCCATTGCATTTACTTCTTCGATTTCTTCGAGAGAAACGCCATTTGGTGTGTAAAATATTTTTTCAGGCTCATACCCAGCATGAAGTCCTAATTGTACTTCTTGGATGGATACTGTATCTAGGCCAGCGCCCATTTCTTTTAGTAACTGAAGTACGGCAACATTTGATAATGCTTTCATCGCATAGTTAATTCGCAACTTATCTACTTTAGAAAAAGCTTTAGATAATCTGTTATATTGAGATTTTATTTTCTCAGCATCGTAAACGTATATTGGACTGCCAAATTGTTCTACTAATTGAAGTAAGTCTTTAGATTGCATTGTTGTTCTTTTTAAGCAAATTTATTGATATTTATTCATATTTACAATTCATTCAGTGATTCTTAACAAAATATAACAAAAAGTTATAAATTAAACAAAACTCTTTTTTTCAGTTTTGTTTTGTTTTTTGGGTGAGAGAGAGCAGCGAATAGCCTACATGCAATGAAGTTTTTGCGAAAGTGGCTAGGACTTGTAGCGAATAGCCCGATCAAGCAATAATAATGGAGGGGTGGGCAGCTACAAATTAAAAATGGCTGTCAAAATAGATATTCTGACAGCCATTTTCTAGTTTTCTTTTGAGTTATAGACTAGGTAAATCACCATTTCCCTTTGTTGGTAAATTAGTGTATCCCATCAAATAATGATCGACTTCTCTCGCTGCTTCACGACCTTCAGAGATTGCCCAAACAATCAAGGACTGACCTCTTCTCATATCGCCAGCGGTGAAGATGTGTGGTACATTAGTTTGATAATTTGTTGCCTTATAATTAGTTCGTACGTCTGTTTCTAAACCTAGTTGATCGCTTAACGTTTTTTCAGGACCAGTAAAACCTAGAGCCAGTAAAGCCATATCGCAGGGCCATATTCTCTCAGAACCTTCTTTTTCGACTAATTCAGGTCTTTGTCCAGCGGTCATTTTCCAAGCAACTTCTACGGTTTTTAATCCTACTAATTCTCCTTTTTCATTAGAAATGAATTCTTTAGTATTGATTAACCAATTCCTGTCACAACCTTCCTGATGTGAAGAGGATGTTTTTAATTGCAATGGCCAGTAAGGCCAAGGTGTAGTTTCGCTTCTTCCAACAGGTGGTTTAGGCATGATTTCAAAATTGGTAACTGATTTTGCTCCCTGTCTGTTAGAAGTTCCTACACAGTCAGAACCCGTATCTCCACCACCAATAACAATTACATCCTTTCCGGTTGCCAGTATTTGATTAGGAACTTCTTCTCCGTACAACGATTTTGTTTGTTGCGTCAAGAAGGTCATTGCTTGAACCACTCCTTTGCTTTCAATTCCTTTCGTAGGTAAAGTTCTACTTGTCGTAGAGCCGCCACACAATACAATTGAATCGAATGTATTTAATTGTTCAATGCTATAATTTACTCCAACATTTACATTAGTCTTAAAAATGATTCCTTCTGCTTCTAATATAAGTACGCGACGGTCAATAATTGCTTTTTCTAATTTAAAATTTGGAATTCCATATCGCAACAAGCCACCGATAGCATTATCTCGCTCAAATACAGTTACAGTATGCCCAGCTCTATTTAATTGTTGTGCAGCGGCTAATCCGGCAGGACCGGAGCCTATAACTGCTACTGTTTTACCAGTTCTTTGTAGAGGAATTTGGGGTTTAATCCATCCTTCCGCAAAACCTCTTTCTATTATATTTTTTTCAATATTCTCGATCGCTACAGGCTCTTCAATAATACCTAACACACACGATTTTTCACATGGAGCAGGGCATAAGCGTCCTGTAAATTCTGGAAAGTTATTTGTTGCTTGTAAAATTTCTAAGGCACCTTGCCATTCCTCTTGATGCACCATGTCATTGAAGTCAGGAATTAGATTTCCTAATGGACAAGCACTGTGGCAAAACGGAATTCCACAGTCCATGCACCTTGACCCTTGTTCTTTAATTTTATCTTTAGCTAGTGGAATTGTAAACTCATTATAATTTGAGACACGTTCCGCTATTACTACATTACTTTCGTCAGTTCTATCGTATTCTTTAAATCCACCTATCTTTCCCATAACTATGCTATTAGTTCTTCAATTTTTTTCTCTTCTGCTAATCGTTGTAATGCTATTTTATAATCCTTTGGCATTACTTTGATGAAATGTTTTTGTTGGTTTTCCCAATCATCTAAGATCCTTCCTGCCAATGGACTGTTAGTATACATAGAGTGATTTTTAATTAAACGTCTTAGTTTTTTCAAGTCGTCATCTTCCAATTCTTCTAAGGCTACCATTTCCATATTGCACAAACCACTTTCGAATTGTTTTTTCACATCAAAAATATAAGCAATTCCGCCACTCATACCAGCAGCAAAGTTTCTTCCTGTTTTTCCTAGAACTACCACAATACCGCCGGTCATATATTCACATCCGTGATCTCCGATTCCTTCCACAACTGCTGTTGCTCCAGAATTTCTTACACCGAAACGTTCACCAGCCATACCGTTAATGTATACTTCACCAGTAATTGCACCATAAAGTGCTACGTTTCCAATAATGATATTTTCTTCTGGTTTAAATGTTGCAGTAGGAGGGACTTTGATAATTAATTTAGCTCCTGAGAGTCCTTTCCCTAAATAATCATTACAATTTCCATGAATTTTAAATGACAATCCATTAGTGGCGAAAGCGCCAAAACTTTGTCCAGCAGAACCTTCAAAGTCAACAAGAATAGTGTCTTCCGGTAAACCTTGGGCACCATATATTTTTGAGATTTCGTTACTTAGAATAGCTCCCACAGAACGGTCTGTGTTTTTAATCTTAAAGTTAACTCGTGTTTTCTCTTTTCTATAAATAGAAGGAATTGCCTCTTTTATAATTTGGAAATCCAAAACGTTCTCTAATGCATGATCTTGTGTTGTTGTATTGTGATTCGGTACCGTTTTTGCTTTTTCAGGTTTGTATAAAATAGTAGACAAATCTAAACCGCTTGCTTTATAATGTTTAATGGCTTTGTTTACATTCAACTTTTGTGATTGTCCCACCATTTCTTTTAGCGTTCTAAAGCCTAATTGAGCCATGATTTCTCTCAATTCTTCAGCAATAAAGTACATGAAATTAATGATGTGTTCTGGAGTTCCTTTGAAATTCTTCCTCAACTCCGGATCTTGAGTGGCAATACCAACTGGGCATGTGTTTAAATGACATGCTCTCATCATAATACAACCTGACGCCACTAGAGGTGCAGTAGCAAAACCAAATTCCTCTGCTCCAAGTAACGCTGCAACAGCTACATCACGACCTGTTTTTAATTGTCCGTCACATTCTAAGACGACACGACTTCGCAGGTCATTTAGAATTAAAGTTTGCTGTGCCTCGGCAAGTCCTAGTTCCCACGGAATTCCTGTATGCTGCAATGAAGTTAATGGTGCAGCACCTGTTCCTCCGTCAAAACCTGAAATCAAAATTACATCCGCTTTTGCTTTTGCAACACCGGCTGCAATTGTCCCAACACCTACTTCAGATACTAACTTAACATTGATTCGGGCTTCACGATTGGCATTTTTTAAATCAAATATCAATTGTGATAAATCCTCAATAGAATAAATATCATGATGCGGAGGAGGAGAAATTAATCCAACATACGGAGTTGAGTTTCTTATTTCTGCAATCCAAGGAAGTACTTTTGCACCAGGCAGTTGCCCACCTTCGCCAGGTTTGGCACCTTGCGCCATCTTTATCTGAATTTCTTTAGCATTTGTCAAGTAGTTAATTGATACTCCAAATCTTCCAGAAGCGACCTGTTTTATAGCACTATTTCTAGAGTCACCATTTATTTCTTTTTGGAAACGTTTTGGATCTTCACCACCTTCTCCTGAATTACTTTTACCCCCTATTCTGTTCATGGCAATTGCTAAGTTCTCATGAGCTTCCTGACTAAGGGAACCAAGTGACATGGCACCAGTTTTAAATTTTTTAACGATCTCTGTCCAAGGTTCTACTTCGTCAATTGAGATTGGATCTAAGTTATTGAATTCAAATAGCCCTCTAATTGTCATTAGGTTTTTACTTTGATCGTTGACCATAGTGGCGTATTCTTTATAACTTTCTGGACTATTCAAGCGAACGGCTTGTTGTAATTTAGAAATTGTGGTTGGATTAAACATATGCTTCTCGCCTGTTCTTCTCCATCTGTAAATACCTCCAATTTCTAGAGATAAAAGGCTGGCGACACTCGAGTTGGGAAATGCCTTCTGATATCTCTCTTTAATTTCTTTTTCGACTTCTGTTAAACCAATTCCCTCTATCCTAGAAGGGGTATATGGGAAATATTTAGAAGTGAAATTTTTGTTTAAACCTAAAATTTCAAAAATTTGGGCTGCGCGATACGAATGTAAAGTGGAGATACCAATTTTATTCATAATTTTAAGAATTCCTTTTGCAATAGCTTTGTTGTAATTTGTAATAGCATAATCAGCTGACATATTTGTGATAAAGCTTTTATCCACCTGATCACGGATGATTTCATTCACCAAGTAGGGATTTATGGCACTTGCACCATATCCAAATAATAGGGCAAAGTGATGCGGTTCACGCGGCTCGGCGGATTCAATGATGATCCCAAATTTTGAACGAACTTTTAGAATGTTCATCGAATGATGGACGTAAGAGCAAGCCAACAACATTGGTATTGGAGCCATTTTATCGCTAACACCTCTATCTGAAAGTATTATGATATTACATCCTTTTTGTATTGCCTTAAAAGTTGCTTGCACACATTTCTCTAATGCACGTTCCAGACCATTTACCCCTTTTTCTATTTCGTATAAAGTAGAAATAGTTTGTGATTTGAAATCTGGATGATCAATATTTCTTATTTTATCCAGGTCTTCTTTTGAAATTACTGGATTCTGAATTTTTAACTTTTTACAATGTTTTGGAACAATATCAAAAATGTTGTAATCTCCACCAATTGCTAAACTGATATCCGTAATAATTTCTTCGCGAATTCCGTCCAAAGGCGGATTGGTGACTTGAGCAAATAATTGTTTAAAATAATTATACAACAGTTGTGGTCTATCCGATAATACCGCTAATGGAGTGTCATTACCCATTGAACTTAGTACTTCCGTTCCCTTTGTACTCATTGGATTTATAATTGTCTTTAAATCTTCAATAGTATATCCAAATAAACGCAATCGAGTTTCGAAATCTATATTCTCCGTTGGCGTCGTGTTGTTTGTATAGGGTACTTTTGCTAGGTGCAATAAATTCTCGTCTAACCATTTCCTATAAGGACGTTTCGTTACTATAGCATCCTTGATCTCGTCATCTTCAATAATACGGCCTTCATTCATGTCAACGAGGAACATTTTTCCTGGTTCTAAACGGCCATGCTGTATCACATCTTCTGGTTTTATGTCTAAAACACCTATTTCAGAAGCCATAATAACAAACCCGTCTTTGGTAAGGGTATAACGAGAGGGGCGCAAACCATTTCTGTCAAGAAGTGCACCTATCACATTTCCATCAGTAAATGGAATAGAAGCAGGGCCATCCCAAGGTTCCATAATACATGAGTTATACTCGTAGAATGCTTTTTTGTCATCAGACATGGTTTGGTGTTTTTCCCATGCTTCAGGTACAACCATCATCATAACCTCCGGTAACGAGCGTCCAGTCATCAATAATAATTCGATAACCATATCCATAGAGGCAGAGTCTGATTTTCCATCCAAAATAATAGGGAATAATTTTTTGATGTCATCGCCAAATATATCACTTTGCATCAATTCTTCACGGGCACGCATCCTGCTCACATTTCCACGAAGGGTGTTGATTTCTCCATTGTGACACATGTATCGGAACGGTTGAGCAAGCTCCCACGAAGGGAATGTATTCGTAGAAAAGCGTTGGTGAACTAAAGCTAGTCTCGTCACTAAATCATCGTCTTTTAAATCCGTATAGTATCTGCTGATATCTTCTGGCATCAATAGCCCCTTATATATAATAGTTGTAGTAGATAAACTGGAGAAATAGAACATATGACTTTCTGAAGTCTTTGAACTCAAGATCGTATGTTCGGCAATTTTTCTGGCTGCAAATAATTTAGCATTGAATTGTTGCTGGGTTAATTCTAATCCATTCTTAGCAATAAAGACTTGTTTTATTGTAGGTTCTTTTTCGGCTGCGATTTGTCCAAGATTTGAAATATCGACAGGAACATCCCTCCATCCGATAATATTTAAATTTTGATTGCGAATAGCCGTTTCAAAGGTCGTCTTACAAAAATCGGCTTGATTTTTTCTTTTTGGTAAAAAAACCATTCCCACTGCATATTCGCTCGTTTCTGGAATAGCAAAGTCACATACTTTTTTAAAAAAATCATGAGGAATATCAAAAAGAATTCCTGCTCCATCTCCGGTTCTTCCATCAGCACTCACCGCACCACGATGCTCTAATTTAATTAAGATATCAAGTGCTTTATGAATAATGTCGTTAGATTTAATTCCGTTTAAATTACAAATAAATCCTGCGCCACAGTTGTCATGTTCAAATTCAGGCATATAAAGGCCTTGTTCTTTAACTTTCATGCTTTATACTTTTTTATATAAAAATAGCGATTTCATTGGATATAATGTGTTAAAGACAGCTAAAACCTACTATTTTTACAGTAAAATTAGAATAACGTTTATTAAATGATAATAATTATGTTTAGTTGTATATGAATTACAAAATCAGCAAATTTATTTATTAACAAGCAGGATTTATTTGGGTATTCGAAAGATAGCATTGAATTTGATCAATAAATTTCAAACGATATAGTGTCTTTTTTAGGACTAGTTTAATCCGATTATACCGTTGTAGAGATTTAAAATCGTTACTTATTGTGTACTTCTTATCGAACTTGTGAGATAAGAAATTATAAATAGGAAAAAGATTTTTCTGTTACCATGAATTTCGCTATTTTTGTCGCACTTATATTCTGAAATAAATTCAGAATCCAGACAAATTCTATATTATGAACATACACGAATATCAAGGGAAAGAGATTTTAGCTAGTTACGGAGTACGCATCCAGCGTGGTATCGTTGCTAATAATGCAGTTGAAGCTGTTGCTGCGGCAAAACAATTAACTACTGAAACAGGAACAAGCTGGTTCGTAATCAAAGCACAAGTTCATGCAGGTGGACGTGGAAAAGGTGGAGGAGTAAAACTTGCCAAAAACTTACAACAAGTAGAAGAAGTGGCTGGTCAAATAATTGGAATGCAATTAGTTACGCCTCAAACTTCTGCAGAAGGTAAAAAAGTGCACAAAGTTTTAGTTGCTGAAGATGTTTATTACCCTGGTGAAAGTGAAACATCAGAATTTTATGTATCTGTTTTATTAAATAGAGCGACAGGTCGCAATATGATCATGTATTCTACCGAAGGTGGAATGGATATCGAAGAAGTAGCAGAGCATACGCCTCATTTAATTTTTACGGAAGAAATCGATCCTTCTGTTGGACTTCAAGGTTTTCAAGCAAGAACAATTGCTTTTAACTTAGGTCTTACTGGGAATGCTTTTAAAGAAATGGTGAAATTCATCGATGCTTTATACAAAGCATATATCGGTTCTGATGCATCAATGTTTGAAATCAACCCAGTTTTGAAAACGTCTGACGATAAAATCTTAGCCGTAGATGCTAAAGTTAATATTGATGACAATGCACTATACAGACAAAAAGTGTACGCTGAGATGCGCGATATTCTTGAAGAGAATCCAATCGAAGTTGAAGCTAAAGAAGTAGGATTAAATTATGTAGATCTTGACGGTACAGTTGGATGTATGGTTAACGGTGCCGGATTAGCAATGGCTACTATGGACTTAATTAAGTATGCTGGTTTTGAGCCTGCAAACTTCCTAGACGTAGGTGGAACTGCTGACGCAAAACGTGTTGAAACTGCTTTCCGTATTATCTTAAAAGATCCAAACGTAAAAGCGATTTTGATTAATATATTTGGCGGAATTGTTCGTTGTGACCGTGTAGCCCAAGGAGTTGTTGATGCTTACAAAAATATGGGAGATGCTATTAAAGTGCCAATCATTGTTCGTTTACAAGGTACTAATGCAGCGATTGCTAAAGAATTAATTGATAATTCAGGAATGCCAATATTATCTGCTGTTGAATTCCAAGAAGCAGCTGACCAGGTAAAGGCGGCTCTTTCTTAATTAAAAAATTATTAGAGATAAAAAAATCCTGTTCGCTA
>JBLIKD010000064.1:0-10972 GCA_047636275.1 Flavobacterium sp.
AACGATTTGCTTACTTTAACAGACAGAGTTGACGATCTCGAAACTATGTTAATCGATACGGATCAAGATGGAATCGCTGATTATTTAGACCTTGAGAAAAATACAGTTTCTGGTGTAATGGTTGATTCAAAAGGTAGAGCTATTGACTTAAACAAAAATAGCATTCCTGACGAATTAGAAAGCTACTTAATAGCAAACTACAAAAACAAATCAGATAAACCTACATTAAATGATAACGAAGTGATTAGGGGTGTAATCAATGGTGGTTACATAGCTACTTATTTTGATTTCGATAAAACAATTCCATCAAATGTTTCTACTACAGGTATTGATTTCATCTTAACATATTTAAGAAACAATCCTAGCGCTTCAGTTGATATTATCGGTCATGCTGACGAATTAGGAGGATCTTCATACAATGGTACGTTATCTAATGAAAGAGCTGCCAATGTTAAAAAGATTTTAATGAAAGCTAATATTGACGCTTCAAGATTAAATGTAGTCGCAGCAGGTGAAGATACTTCAGTTGAAAAAGAATCAGAAGCAGCGAGAAAATTAGTTAGAAAAGTCACTTTCAGAATAAAATAATTTATTCTCAACTCACTTAAAAGCCCTAGAAAAAATTCCTTCTAGGGCTTTTTTAATAAAGCTATTTAAAATCTGTGCTCTCTTCTATTAAACTGAGGAAATATATGGCGCGACTATTAGTCACTTACTTATTCAGTCAATGTGCACATATATTTATAAATTAAAAGACCAATAATACCTTTAACAAGGACCTCAACTTACGAAATATTGAAAACACTTTTAGACATTGATAATTGGCCCCGAAAGGAACACTTTCTTTTTTTTAAACAATTTGAAGAACCTTTCTTTGGAGCTACGGTAGAAATAGACTGTACTGCTGCCTATGCAAAGTCAAAAAGCCTAGAAACGTCTTTTTTTATCTATTATCTACACAAAACATTAGTTGCAATCAACAACAATGAATCTTTTCGCTATAGGATTTCGGATGAGCATATATACATTTACGACCGCATAGACGCTTCGGCAACAATAGGTCGCGCAGATGGTACTTTTGGCTTCTCCTTAATACAATACGATCCGGATTTTGATGTATTTAAAAAAATCGCTTTACAAGAAATAGAACGCATACAAAGTACAACTGGAATTTTCACACGCACATTTGAAAACGACAACTTGATTCACTTTTCAGCCATACCATGGTTAAATTTCACTTCCTTATCACATGCAAGAAGTTATACTTTCCCCGATAGCTGTCCTAAAATTTCCTTCGGTAAAATGACAATTTCTAAAAATGGAAAAAAAATTATGCCCATGTCAATTCATGTACACCATGGATTAATGGACGGCTCACATTTAGGAAAACTTGTAGATTATTTTCAAGAAATCATGAATCAATAAAAAAGACACCTAAAGACACTCTTTGCAAGTGCAAAACGTGACGCCTAACTTCAAAATTGAATAAATCCTACTTGGCACCGAAAAGTATAATACTAAGAAAAAGTATCCGAGTTAATGGGATTGACTTTATCATTAAAGGATTTCATAATAGTAATTTAAAACTTTACGAGTACGGCATCACGAGCGCTATTAGGTCACTGACTTAGGCAAAAGCCAATACTTGTGATAGTACGTTTCATATAACTTATTCTTTCGAATGAAATTAATAGTAGACTAGAGAAGATGAACTTTAGTACCTTTAACGATATTATTATATTTTCAACTATTTCAAAATAATTTTTATGTTTCCAATTGCATTTCATCCAATATATCAACATCCTTTACCAGAAGGACATCGATTTCCGATGTTGAAATATGAATTACTTCCTCAACAATTAGTACATGAAGGAACAGCTTTACTGTCCAACTTTTTCGAGCCCGAAATTTGTGATTTACTTCCTGTTTTAGCTATTCATAAACAAGAATATGTAAATGATCTAATTCAATTAACTTTAGATCCAAAAGCGGCAAGGAAGATTGGATTTCCACTTTCAAAAGAACTTGTTGAACGTGAATTAAGAATTGCACAAGGAACACTAATTTGTGCTCAAAAATCTTTTGAAACAAAAGTTTCTTTTAATATTGCAGGAGGAACACATCATGCTTATTCCACTCATGGTGAAGCTTTTTGTTTGCTAAATGATCAAGCAATTGCAGCTCAATTTTTATTAGACAATAAACTCGCAAAAAAGATTCTCATTATCGATTTAGATGTTCATCAAGGAAATGGTACTGCTGAAATTTTTAGTAAAAATCCTAATGTATTCACCTTTTCAACACATGGCAAAACTAACTACCCTTTCAAAAAAGAAACTTCTGACTTAGATATTGCCTTTGATGATAATACATCTGATGCAGAATTTCTCAAAATAATCTCAAATGTAATACCAAAGTTAATTGAAGCTCAAAAACCCGATTTCATCTTTTATTTAGCTGGCGTTGACATTTTGGGTTCTGATAAACTAGGCAAATTAAACTGCTCCCTTGAAGGCTGTAAAAAAAGAGACGAATTGGTTTTCGAATTTTGTTCACAATACCAAATTCCAATCCAAGTTTCGATGGGTGGTGGCTACTCTCCTGATATAAAAACTATTATCGAAGCCCACGCAAATACTTACAGGGTTGCTAAAAACATATTCTAAAAGCAGCTAAAACTAATTACTTTTTAATTTTAATTCTATTGCTTTTTTTACAGGAACTGATTAATATATAGTTTTCAGTTTTGCAATAGCAACTAAATATGAAACAGCCAAAATAAAAAAATCAACAATAATCTGATATTCAATTTTTAATTTAATAGATAGGAATTAACTAAAACGCTACAATATATACAACGCTGAATTGAATTAATCGGTTTTAATCTGCGTGGTATACTCTTGACTGAATTTCATAAGTAAAGTGCTCGTATTTCTCGTTTGAAAGTTAAAAGTAAATTGCACGAATTTTTTTATTTAATCCGTGCAATTAGCAGCTTCCTTTTATTTGCCTAGTAAAAGTACTTCAGTCACTACTACTTCAGTTACATAACGCTTCTCGCCATTTTTATCATCGTAACTCCTGTGTGTTAACTTCCCTTCTATCGCAATTTCTTTACCCTTAGTAACGAATTTCTCCATAATATCAGCAGCTTTCCCCCAAGCAATTAATCGATGCCATTGTGTTTCTTCGACTTTTTCTCCCTTGTCATTTTTATAGCTCTCATTAGTCGCTAATGTAAAATTGGCTAATTTTTTTCCTCCATCAAAAGTTTTGATTTCAGGGTCACTCCCTACGTGTCCAATTAACTGTACTTTGTTTCTTAATGCATTCATGGCGTGTAAAATTTAAATGTTATTGTTAGATTAAAAGTTCTGCCGATTGTTATTTATTTTCGACATTGCAAAGATTATGCGATTGAATAAATTTATTCGGTTAACGTTCAATTACTTTCGGTTGTAAATACTTGTAACCGTTTGAAAACGGATACTATTTTCATTATCTTAGCAACAAAAATTAAAGCCTTCTATGCCAATAAATATTAAATCAATAGAATTACGTAATCTCCAAATTGAGGATTATAAACAATTAAAAAAGTCAATGATTGAATCCTATCCAGAAATGGAAGAATCTTTTTGGAGAGAAGATCAAATTATACTTCTATTGGCAAAGTTTCCGGAAGGACAGCTAGTAATCGTTGTAGATGGAATCGTCGTTGGCTCTGCACTATCCTTATTAGTTACGGAAGATTTTGCTTTTAAAACACGGTCCTATAAAGCGATCACAGGAAATTTCACGTTCTCAACTCACAATCCTGATGGAGAAGTTCTATACGGAATTGACGTTTTCATTAATCCTAAATATCGAGGCCTGAGACTGGGTCGCCGTTTATATGACGTACGAAAAGAATTGTGCGAACAATTAAATCTGAAATCTATCATTTTTGCGGGAAGAATTCCGAATTACGGGAAATTTAAAGATGAAATCACTCCTAAAGTTTACATCGAAAAAGTAAAGAAAAAAGAAGTTTACGATCCTGTTTTATCATTTCAACTAAGCAACGATTTTCATGAGCTTCGCGTGCTTAAAAATTACCTAGAAGGCGATACAGAGTCGCTAGAATATGCCGTTTTACTAGAATGGAATAATATTTACTACGATGATAGCCCAAAATTAATTAACACCACCAAAAGCGTGGTTAGACTTGGATTAATACAATGGCAAATGCGTTCCTTAACTAATTTAGATGCCCTTTTTGACCAAGCCGAATTTTTCATTGATACTGTTTCAGGTTACGGTAGTGATTTTGCCCTATTCCCAGAATTCTTTACAGCACCGTTAATGGCTGATTTCAACCATTTGTCAGAAGCTGAAGCGATTAGAGAACTGGCACAACATACCGAAGCCGTAAAATTAAAATTTCAGGAATTTGCTATTTCTTACAATATCAATATCATCACAGGTAGCATGCCTTTTATAGAGAATGAACACGTATATAACGTAGGTTTTCTTTGCAAGCGTGATGGTACAAATGAAATGTATCGTAAAATTCACATTACACCAAACGAAGTTTTCCATTGGGGAATTACAGGCGGAGACGCAATCCAGACTTTTGATACTGACTGCGGAAAAATAGGAATCATGATTTGTTATGATGTAGAATTTCCAGAGCTTTCTCGTCTCATGGCCGACCAAGGTATGAATATTTTATTTGTTCCTTTCTTAACAGATACTCAAAATGGATACACTCGTGTGAAGCATTGTGCGCAAGCGAGAGCTATTGAAAACGAATGTTATGTGGCTATTGCCGGTTGTGTTGGTAACTTACCAAAAGTAAACAATATGGATATTCAGTATGCGCAAGCCGCTGTTTACACTCCGTCTGATTTTGCATTCCCAAGTAATGGAATCAAAGCAGAAGCAACTCCAAACACAGAAATGACTTTAATTGTAGATGTTGATATTAATTTACTGAAAGAACTGCACGAACACGGCAGCGTCAACACCATGAAGGATCGTAGGCATGACTTATATAGTTTAAAGCAAATGAAGTAATGAAAAACTGTCTAGAGTGTACCGAAAAAATTGTGGGTCGTGAGGATAAAAAATTCTGCAGTGACGGTTGTCGCAATGCCTATAACAACAAAATAAACAAAGACAGCAATAATTATATGCGGAACACCAATAACAAGTTGCGTAAAAATTATCGTGTTCTATCAGAACTTAATCTTGAAGGAAAATCAAAAACAACCCGAGCCAAATTGCTAAGCAAGGGTTTTGATTTTGAGTTTTTCACCAATATACTAAAAACTAAAACAGGAAATACCTACTATTTTTTGTACGATCAAGGCTATATGCTATTAGATAATGATTTTTATATATTAGTCAAAAAAGATACTTAATCCCAGACCCCCAATTTTCCAAATATGAAAAAAAGTTTTTCCTCACTTTTTGCTGTTACTTTTATTATTGCCATAGTAGCATTACTCTTCTTTACCATGATGCCCCGATGGACACCAGACGACGACGTTCTGCTTTCCGAGTTTTCAACTGAAAGAGCGTTAGAAAAAGTAAAAGCAATTTCGAAACAACCGCACTATGTTGGTTCTCAAAATCACGATCAGGTTGCTAGTTATCTACAAAAAGAACTACAAAAGTTAGGACTGCAAACTTCCATACAAGAAGGCTATACTTTAACCGAATGGGGGAATTTAGTAAAGTCACGGAATATTTTGTCTAAAATAGAGGGCACATCTAATAATTCGAAAGCCCTGCTACTTCTTTCTCACTACGATAGCGCACCCCATTCCTACTCCCATGGTGCAAGCGATGCCGGTTCCGGAGTAGCAACAATCTTAGAAAGTGTTCGCGCTTTTTTATATGCTAAAAAAGCACATAAAAATGATATTATTATCCTGTTTTCGGATGCCGAAGAATTAGGATTGAATGGAGCAGCTCTTTTTGCAACCCAGCACAATTGGGCAAAAGAAGTGGGACTAGTTCTTAATTTTGAAGCCCGAGGTACTTCTGGACCAAGTTACATGTTAATGGAAACAAATGGGGGAAATGGAGGGCTTGTTAGAGAATTTGCAGCAGCAAACACTACTTTTCCGGTATCAAACTCATTGATGTATAGTATTTATAAAATGCTGCCTAACGATACTGACTTAACCGTTTTTAGAGAACAAAAAAACATTCAAGGCTACAACTTTGCATTTATCGACGATCATTACAACTACCATACTGCCCAAGATGACATCAACCATTTAAACAAAAACACATTAGCCCACCAAGGAACGTATTTAATGCCTTTGTTGAAATATTTTTCGAATGCTGATTTAAACATGACAAAATCCCATGAGGATTATGTCTACTTTACTATCCCTTTTACATTTATAAGTTATCCTTTTAGCTGGGTTTTACCAATGACTATTTTAGCATTTATACTCTTTCTATTTCTTGTTTTCATCGGACTTGCTAAGAAAATATTAACATTTGAAAGAATTTTAAGAGGCTTCATACCATTTTTAGGCTCTCTGATTTCCACTGGACTGATTACTTTTCTTGGTTGGAAAGGATTATTACTACTCTATCCCCAATATAATGATCTACTAAATGGGTTTACCTATAACGGACACGCCTACATTGCTGCTTTTGTATCTCTTACTTTAGCGATAACCCTGTTTTTTTATAGCCGTTCTGCTTCTAAAAAAGTTGCAGTGAATCACTATGTGGCTCCTTTATTTATATGGTTAATCCTTAACCTACTATTAGCCGTTTACCTCAAAGGTGCTGGTTTTCTAATTATTCCTGTTTATTGCGGACTATTCCTGTTTGGCTACTATATCGTCACTCAAAAGGTCAATACAGCACTTAATCTTATTTTCAGCATTCCTGCCTTGTTGTTGTTAGTTCCCTTCATTCAAATGTTCCCGATAGGCTTGGGATTAAAAGTACTTTTTGGAAGTGCACTTCTTACTGTTTTGACTTTTGGATTGCTATTCCTTGTTTTTGGTTATTTCACCAAAAAATGGTTGTGGTCCGTCCTTTTTTTACTGATCTCAATTGGCTTTTTTGCCAAAGCACATTACGAATCCGGTTATGAACAAGGAAAAGCAAAATCAAATAGTTTACTATACATCTACAATGCCGATACTGATAAGGCGAGTTGGGCAACTTATGATGTTAATCTGGATTCTTGGACCAAAAAATATTTAGGAGAAAAACCGAAACCCGCAACAACTTTGAATCAAACTCCCTTGTTCAGCAAATACAATTCGGGCTTTACGTATGCTGCACCCGCTCCAAAAAAAGAACTCCAAAAACCTACTATAGAATTCTTAAAAGATAGTATTGCTGGAAATAAAAGATACTTAAAACTTCGAATTTCTCCAAACCGTCCGGTAAATCGTTATGATATTTTTGCCAATAAAAAAATGGTGTTCTATGATTTAAAAGCTAATAGCGCGACTCATATCAATCAAAAAGGAACCCGGTTTAACCGAAAAGGAAAAAAACTATTGAGTTACTATGTTGTAGATAACGCACCATTAGAAATAGAGTTCAACATCAATATGAGAACTGTTTTTGATATGGAATTGATGGAAAGCTCGTTTGATTTAATGCAAAACCCGCTGTTCTCAATTTCAAAAAGAACTGCTTGGATGATGCCTACTCCTTTTGTGCTGACTGATGCCGTAATTATCAAACAAAGAATAAAGCCGACTTTAGTCATTCAGACTGATAAACCAATCAGCACTGAAAGCGCAACACAAAATACAACCGTTGTTGCGACACCAATAAACTCAACTATTCAAAAAAAAATAGTACTAATTACGAATGACACTATAAAAGTTCAATAATTTTACCCAAATTTGCGTAAGTAAATTTGTACAGTCACTGCTTGCGACACAAGTTAAAATTTATTGACAAACAGGACATCAAAATGACAAATATCAGTATTTTAGGTTGCGGATGGTTAGGATTCCCATTGGCGAAAGCAGCAGTAGCAAAAGGGATTCGCGTCAACGGTTCAACTACTTCTCCTGATAAATTTTCGATTTTAGAAAAAGCCGGAATCCATTCTTTTTTAATTACGCTTGAATCCGACTTTGTCTCAGGTGCAATCGAGGACTTTTTAAAAGGCAGCACAATTCTTATTATTGATATTCCACCCAAATTAAGAGGAACTAACAAAGAAAACTTTATTGGTAAAATAGAAAAATTAATACCATTTATCGAGAAATCGACGATTGAAAATATCCTTTTTATTAGTTCAACCTCGGTTTACGGAGATGAAAATGATCAAGTGACGGAAGAAACAGTACTTAACCCTGATTCTGAAGGTGGAAGACAGTTAGCCATAGTAGAAGGTCTTTTGCAGGGAAACAGTGGTTTTAAAACTACGATACTGCGTTTTGGGGGTTTAATTGGCGAAGATAGAAATCCAATTCGGTTTTTAGCCGGCCGCGAAAATCTCGACAACCCTGATGCGCCAATTAATCTAATCCATCTAACGGACTGTATTGGTATTATCCTTAGGATAATTGAAAAGAATTCTTGGGGAGAAACCTACAATGCAGCAGCTCCAACGCACCCTTCACGCGAAACATATTATACCCAAAAAGCATTGGAATTAAATTTAGTGCCGCCCAAATTTAACCATGATAAACTTTCGGTTGGAAAAACCATCTTAGAGAATAAATTGGTAAAAAAACTTAACTATACTTTTACAATAACAAACCTATAAAGTGAGATCTAAAATACGTAGTGCTTTCTCGACCAAAATAAACGCTGTCGGATTGCCAATAATAGCCTTATCCTGGGTCTGCTTTTTTTGGGGAACTACATGGATCGCTTCAAAGGAAGGAGTACGACACATGCCTGCATTGCAACTAGCAGGAATTAGACAATTTATCGGAGGTATACTTTACGTTTCCTTTTTCATTTACAAAAAAGAGGCTTGGCCCA
The DNA here is from genome assembly GCA_047636275.1 of Flavobacterium sp. Classification (GTDB taxonomy): domain Bacteria; phylum Bacteroidota; class Bacteroidia; order Flavobacteriales; family Flavobacteriaceae; genus Flavobacterium. The sequence goes on from JBLIKD010000064.1 coordinate 8,971, forward strand.
AGGGGAAACAATGGAAAACAATCGTCATTTTAAGTATTCTTAATTTTGCAGTAAGCAATGGATTAAGCACCTGGGGAGTCACATTCATTAGTAGTGGCTTAGGTGCTATTTTAAATGCTGTTTTCCCATTGTGGATTGTTATTATTACTTTTTTTAGGGGTGAAAAATTAGCGAAGCTAGCTATCCTAGGACTAACAATAAGTTTTAGCGGTGTTTGCGTCATTTTTTATGATCACCTTAGCGATTTTCTACAACCCGATTTCAGATTTGGAATTCTTCTTTCATTTATCGCGACGATTAGTTGGGCTTTTGGAAGTTTATACACTAAGAAAAAAGCGGCTACTTTTAACCCTTATTTTAGTCTTGGATTACAAATGCTGATTTCAAGCTTGATCCTTTTTGCAGTTACAGGTGCAACTGGAACTGCAGTCAATTTAATGTCAATTCCAGTAATTTCATGGTTGTCCATTGCCTATCTTGTAACTATAGGATCCGTATTATCTTTTATTGCCTACATCTATATGCTACAAAATCTTCCGGCAGAAATAAATAGTATCTACGCCTACATCAATCCAATTGTAGCGGTTCTGCTAGGAGCCCTGATTTTTGGAGAAGCACTTACAATGGTCATTGCAATTGGAGGTGGAATAACTATTTTTGGTTTGTATATGGTGAATCATTCGATTAGAAAAGCCCGCCGATTGGCCTTAAAAAATACGATTACGTAAAGTTCTACGCTTTTACAAAAGCAGATATAAACAAAAAAAATCCCAAGCGCTAACTTGGGATTTCTTTTTGATATAAATACTTTTTATTACCAGATTTTAACTCTTTTCTCTGGGGCAATATACATACCGTCATTTGCTTGAATACCGAACGCCTGATAAAAGGTATCCACATTTTGTAATGGAACATAAGCACGATACATTCCTGGAGAATGTGGATCTGTTTTTACCTGATTTTTAATCGCTTCATCACGTGCTTTAGATCTCCAGATTGTCGCCCAAGACAAAAAGAAACGTTGCTCTGGTGTGTACCCATCAATTAAACCCGGGTTTCCATTTTCTTTTAAATACAACTGTAGTCCATCATAAGCGGCATTTATTCCTCCTAAATCACCAATGTTTTCTCCTAAAGTAAATTTACCATCAACAAAAGTTCCTGGTAATGGCTCGAGAGCACTATACTGAGTAGCAAGAGCTGTAGTCAGCGCTGAAAATTGTTTTGAATCCTCTGCTGTCCACCAATCTACTAAATTCCCTTCGGCATTGTATCGTGATCCGGAATCGTCGAACCCATGAGAAATTTCATGCCCAATAACTCCTCCAATTCCTCCATAATTTACCGCTTCGTCTGCTTGGTAATTATAAAATGGCGGTTGTAAAATAGCTGCTGGAAATACAATCTCATTATATGATGCGTTATAATACGCATTCACTGTTTGTGGAGACATTCCCCACCTTGTTTTGTCAACTGGTTTATTTAGGTCAGCAAGATCTTCCTCATAACGCCATTTAGCCATGTTTTTTGTGTTTTCAAAATACGTCCCCCCTTCTTCTGGGCTCTTAATTGCTAAAGCTGAATAATCTTTCCATTTGTCAGGATACCCAATTTTAATTTTTGACATATGTAATTTTTCAACTGCGCTTACTTTTGTCTCTGGTGACATCCAAGCAAGGTTATTGATTCGGTTTTCAAAAGCAATAAAGATGTTTTTTATCATTTTTTCTGCTTTAGTTTTGGCTTCAGCCGGAAACATTTTTTCTACATATAATTTTCCTAAAGCTTCTCCAATTCTTCCATTAATTACTTGCAAGGCACGTTCATCGCTTGGTCTTTGTTTTACGGCACCTGTCAATGTCTTACCATAGAACTCAAAGTTTGCATTTTCAATTGCAGTTGACAATTGGCTTGAAGCTCTGTTTAATAATGACCAACGCATATAGGCTTTCCAGTCGTTTACTTTATTTTCTTTAAAAACTGACTCTAAAGTAGTCATGTA
>JBLIKD010000065.1:0-10893 GCA_047636275.1 Flavobacterium sp.
AAAAAAACCCTACGGTCTAGTCTTTTACTTACCGCAGGATTTAATTTTTTTTATTAGAACAGATTTATTCTTCGTCTTCGTTTTCGTCTTTTTGTCCCATCATCATTAAATAGGCCTTTAAGAACTCGTCGATTTCACCATTCATCACACCGTCGACGTTGCTGGTTTCATAACCGGTACGGACGTCCTTTACTAATTTATAGGGCTGCATCACATAATTGCGAATCTGGGAACCCCATTCAATTTTCATCTTCCCCGCTTCGATGTCAGCACGCTGCGCCAGTTGCTTCTTTAATTCAATTTCGTACAACTGGGAACGAAGCATTTGCATGGCTCGTTGTCTGTTGTCTTGTTGCGATCGCGTTTCTGAACACTGGATTTGAATTCCTGTGGGTTTGTGGAACAGCTGTACTTTAGTTTCCACTTTATTCACATTTTGCCCACCAGCACCACTGGATCGAGAGGTTGTGATGTCGATATCGGCAGGATTAATATCAATCTCGATACTGTCATCTACAAGCGGATAGACATACACAGAAGCAAAGGAAGTATGACGTTTAGCATTACTGTCAAACGGTGAGATACGCACTAAGCGATGTACTCCGTTCTCTCCTTTTAAGTATCCAAAAGAATAATCACCTTCAAACTCAAGTGTAACCGTTTTTATTCCGGCTGCATCTCCTTTTTGAAAATTCAGTTCTTTTATTTTGTACCCATACTTTTCGCCCCACATCATATACATACGCATGAGCATTTCGGCCCAATCGCAACTTTCGGTACCACCTGCACCCGCAGTGATTTGTAGTACAGCACTTAAACTGTCTCCTTCATCTGAGAGCATGTTCTTGAACTCAATCGCCTCAATATGATTTGCAATACTTGAATATTGTTCATCCAATTCTTCTGCTGTGAGTTCCCCTTCTCGATAAAACTCATAGGCTAATTCCAATTCGTCAGTCATTGTGACTGCCTTATCGTAATCTTCAATCCATTTTTTCTTATTTCGAAGATTTCTTACAATTAGTTCGGCTTCTTTTGCATTATTCCAGAAATCTGGAGCAAAAGTCTTTTCTTCTTCGTTAGAAATTTCAATTAGTTTGGCATCAACGTCAAAGATACCTCCTCAACGCACCAAGACGCTCTACAATACCTTTAATTTGTTCGGTAGTTGTCATAAATTATGTAATTTTGTGGAACAAAAATAACAAATTTTTTTACGTAGCAACTATAAGAGCGTAATCTGTGTTAAAATAAAAAATAAATCAATGGAAATAAATTTAATTAGCGATACGGTAACAAAGCCAACACATGAAATGTTGCAGTATATGTTTAATGCCGAAGTGGGAGATGACGTCTATAGGCAAGATCCAACAGTTATAGCTTTGGAAACAAAAACAGCCGCACTATTCGGTATGGAAGCAGGTCTGTTTTTTCCATCTGGAATAATGGCAAATCAAACAGCCATAAAAGTACATACACAACCAGGCGAGCAATTGATTGCAGACAAGTATGCACACATCTACCATTATGAAGGTGGAGGAGTTTCTTTCAATAGTGGGGTGTCTTGTTGTTTACTGGATGGTAAACGAGGTATGATTAATGCGCAGCAAGTAGCTGGTGCAATCAATGATCCTGAGTTTTACAACAGTCCGTTAACTAGTTTAGTATGCGTGGAAAATACTACTAATAAAGGAGGGGGTGCTTGTTATGAAATGGAAGATTTACAAAAGATAAAAGAAGTTTGCGTAGCCAATAACTTGAAGTTTCACATGGATGGTGCTCGTATTTGGAATGCCTTAGTAGCAAAAAAACAGGATCCAAAATTGTACGGGTCATTATTTGACACTATTTCTGTCTGTTTTTCTAAAGGGCTCGGAGCGCCAGTAGGTTCTGTTTTGCTAGCTGATAAGGCTACGATTGCCAAGGCTTTGAGAGTTCGTAAAATCTTAGGAGGAGGGATGCGACAGGTAGGTTACCTTGCTGCAGCCGGGATTTATGCTTTAGATCACCATATCGAGCGTCTTGAAGAAGATCACCGAAGAGCGAAAGAGCTTGCCAGCGTTCTTAGTAAGACGAGTTGGGTTGCTGCGGTCGAGCCTGTTGAAACTAATATCTTGATTTTTTCTTTGGCTCCACATTGCAATGATCAGGCATTAATAGAGAAATTAAAGCAGAAAAATATTTCCATTGGTTCTTTGGGACCTGGGAAACTTAGAATAGTAACCCATCTTGATTACAGAGAAGTAATGCATACTTATGTTTTAGAGACTTTAAGTAAACTTGAAATGTAGTGTTTTATTAAACTTAAAAAGGTTTAGCACATTGATAATGCTAAACCTTTTATTTTTCTATTCGAACAAATTGTGCAGCTTTAAAATCATTAATTTGCTGAAATTAAAGGTTTTTTAATTAGGTACCTTTTCTATAATAACCATATTAGATCCTCCAGTAATATTCACGAATTCTGACGAATTTGATAAAATATTATATTTCAAAATTCCTGCTTTATTATTCAAATTCGCAATATTCACATATTGATTATTCGATGAATCAATAAAACCTTTACCTGAAACAGTATCTAAACCGTAAATTTCGCCTGGTAGAAGGTCTGTATCCGTATTGTTTAATAAGTCAATTTTAATAAATGTAACCCCGCTAATACCTCCTTTTAAACCTTTCATACCATACAATGTAGTATTGTTAGTCATTGATGCTCTTGTGAAAGATAGAGGTATGTAAGAAGTATTGAAAAATATAGTTTTCGCATTTTGGTCATCTAAGTTTATTTCTATTGTGTTGTCGTTATAACAAGAGCTATAGAATTTTATCCCATTTGTGGATGTTGAAAAAGAATTTATTTGGTTGAACGAAATTCCGGTATACATCACGTCGAAAGTAACTGGGCTGATGCTTAATAAATAACATGGTGATTTAGAATCATCCTTATTTGATTTTAATATTCCGTATAATAAATTTTTAGATTGATTCCATTCTAATGATAATAGTGCGGGATCCGATACATTCAATTCGCTCGGATAAACTAGCGATTTTGTACTGGTTAATTTTGTTTTTTTATTTAAAATGAATAGTTTATCTCGAGACAAACGTTCTATCAAGTACAAATTATCTGAGTTTGAAGTGACGGCGTTTAAATTTAAAAAAGAGGAAATAGCAAAGCCATTAAATTTAGAATAAGACGTAATAATACCAGTGTTATTTCCAATTTGATTGATTTCCCCTACTGAATTTACTGTGAGATAGCTGCAATCATCAACGGCAGTAACAGGCTCAACAGTTGGTCCTAGCTCACTGCTACAGGAAACCTAAAAAATGGCGCAACTAAGCGCCATTAATCTTATTTTTAATTTCATTTTTATTTGAACAATTCGTCCATTCCTGGCATCATTGGCATATCCATTTTTGCTACGGCATCAAGCTCCGCTTCATTAACCCTACTGGCTTTTATGATTGCTTTGTTCATCACTAAGATCATATAATCTTCTAATTGCTCTTTGTCTTGCAGTAAGTCATCGGCAATAGTGACTGATTTTATTGTTCTGTTAGCAGTTATAGTAACTTTTAATAAACCGTCTGTACTTTGTTCATCAACGAGAACTGTATCCAGACGTTTTTTTGTTTCTTCCATTTTTTGTTGGGTTTCTTTAAGTTTACCCATCATTCCCATTAAATCCATTTTTGATAATTTAAAAATTATTGAAACACGAAACTACGAATTTTGAAGTAATAAGCAATGTTAAATAAGATGAAAAACGGATGAGTTATAGAGCCGCTTTGTTTATTTTTGTAACTTCTTACAAATATGAAAAACTCGAAAAATGACAGAAAACATACAGCCACCAATTGCTAAAATTATACCAACAGAATTAGAAAAATTCGGGGACCTTAGAGTTGATAATTATTTTTGGTTGAAAGATAGAGAAAATCCTGAAGTCATAGATTACCTGCATAAGGAAAATGACTATTATCAAAAAATGACTGCTCATACACATGGATTTCAAAAAGAACTGTTTGAGGAAATGAAAGCTAGAATTAAGGAAAACGATGAATCGGTTCCATATTTATATAACGGCTACTATTATATTACCCGCTTTGAAACAGGTAAAGATTATCCTATTTATTCTCGAAAAAAGGAAAGCCTTTCAGCAAAAGAAGAGATCATGTTGGATTGCAATGAATTAGCAAAAGGAAAAAAATATTTCAAGTTGAGTGGATTGAGTATCAGTAATGACAATCAGCTTGCTACATATGCTATAGATTTAGTAGGTAGAAGAATTTATACTTTAGAAGTGAAAAATTTGATAACAGGCGAAATTTTAAGCGATAAAATTAGAAATACGACAGGGAATTCCACGTGGGCAGGTGATAATAAAACTATTTTTTATACTACCCAAGATGCGAATACCTTGCGTTCTGATACTGTTTTAAAACATAAATTGGGAACTGATACAGCTGAGGATGAAGTAGTTTATTTTGAGAAAGATGATACTTTTGATGTTGCTGTTGGTAAAGAAAAATCAAAAAAATATATTTTAATCAGTTCTTCAAGCACACTGACTACTGAGTTTATGACTTTGTTGGCAGACAATCCAGATGGAGAGTTTAAAGTTTTTCAAAAACGAAAAAGAGGTTTAGAGTATAGTATTTCTCATTTTGAAGATCATTTTTACATCCTTACCAATAAGGATAAAGCAATTAATTTCAAACTGATGAAAACGCCAGAGTCTAAAACTTCAATGGATAATTGGGAAGATGCTCTCGCTCATAGGGAAGATGTTCTATTAGAGGATATTGATATTTTTAGAGACTTTTTGGTCGTGTCCGAGCGTAGCAATGGGTTGAGTAAAATTCGAATTATACCTTGGAATGGAGAAGAAGAGTATTATTTACCTTTTGAAAGCGAAACCTACACTGCTCATGCGACTTCAAACGTTGATTTTGATACTGATATTTTGCGATATGCGTATCAATCCATGGCGACACCTGCTTCGATTATTGATTTCAATATGAAAACTAAAGAAAAGGTGATCCGTAAAGAACAGGAAGTGCTTGGTGGTAGTTTTGATAAGGACAATTATATTGAGGAGCGGGTGTGGGCTACCGCAAAAGATGGAACTCAGGTGCCTATTTCTATGGTTTATAAAAAAGGTTTGATAAAGGATGGGGAAAACCCATTATTGCTTTATGCTTATGGTTCATATGGTCATTCCATGGATGCCTATTTTTCATCAACAAGATTATCCTTACTTGATAGAGGTTTTGTTTATGCCATTGCGCATATTCGAGGAGGTGAAGATTTAGGAAGACAATGGTATGAAGGTGGAAAATTATTAAAAAAGAAAAATACATTTAAGGATTTCATAGCTTGTTCTACCTATTTGATAGATAAAAAATATACTTCTCCAGCACATTTGTATGCTGAAGGTGGATCTGCAGGTGGATTATTGATGGGAGTTATTTTAAACATGGCACCAAAGTTATACCATGGTGTGATTGCTCAGGTTCCTTTTGTGGATGTTACCACTACGATGTTAGACGAAACGATTCCACTAACAACTGGTGAATATGATGAATGGGGAAATCCCAATGTTAAAAGATATTATAAGTATATGAAGTCGTACTCTCCTTATGATAATGTAAAGCCTCAAGCCTATCCTAATATGTATATTTCAACCGGATTACATGATTCGCAGGTACAGTATTGGGAGCCCGCTAAATGGGTTGCTAAGCTACGAACTCTCAAAACAAATAATACATTACTGTTTTTAGATACCAATATGGACGCAGGACATGGAGGCGCATCTGGAAGGTTTGAATCCATTAAGGAGTTAGCGAAGGAATTCAGTTTTTTATTAGATTTAGAGAACATTAAAAAGTAATTCTAAAAATCATTTTAAATTTTGTAGTTGCCATAGCAAAGTAAATTTATACTTAACCAGCTGTTTTTTTGATAAAAAAAAGAAATAGAAGCAGACAACATTTTTTAGCATTAAGTGAGAATGTACTTCTAATAAAGTTGCAAATAATAAGAAGGTAATCTTATCTGCTTCCTATTTTGATAGTATCAATAAGTAGGCAAAAGGTAGAAATGAATAAAGTAAACGTGGTGCTAGAGAAATTGTAATTAAATGAGTTTTGGTTATCGACTATGTTTCTGTAGCTGTTTTATAGATGATATGTTAGTAGGTAGATCTAGGTAAGTTTGATAAAAACGGTAATGGAATTGCTACGTTTCATGAGTGTGGGTCTTGTTTTAGGAATAAAGCATACTGTACTGAATGGATTGTACAGGAAGAGATATTTTGGTAGCGTACATCAGTAAAAAAATTTAAAATAGCATCTTAAAATTTTTACAAACAAAAAACTCCAGAGAAATCTGGAGTTTTTTGTTTGTTGTTAAATGTTCAGTAGTTAACAAAAGGGAGCTTGTACTTCTTTAGCTGAAGATGCGGATGTTCGTATTGCTTTGATGTAAAAGCATATTTGTCGCTAAATCTTTAAAGGAAAATAGTATAACTATGGAAAACCGATAGAAGTTTACAAAGATCGTTGTGCTTTATCAAATAAATAAAACCCGCTAAAAATGGCTTTTAAGCAGGTTTTGGAAAAAAAAACTAAAAAAAATTACTTTATCATAAGATTGGATTATAGTATATCCAATTCTTTCATACAGGCTTTCATCATTTCGTATGTCCTCTTTATATCATTGTCTAAACCAATTGAAAAACGAATTAATCCATCAGTCAATCCCATTGCAGTTTGTTCGTCTAGAGGAATTTCGCTCGAAGTAGAGGTTCCTGGAGCGCTGAATAATGTTTTATAGAAACCTAAACTCACTGCTAAATACCCTAAATTGTGCGATTGCATTAACTCCATTAAGGCATTGGCTTTAGCCAAAGAACCAACGTCCAATGTCATCATTCCGCCAAAACCATATTCAGAATTGATCATACCAGCATACAAGTCGTGACTTGGGTGGCTTTTTAAACCAGGGTAAACCGTTTTTATTCCGTCTTTTTCAAAATGTTCTGCAAGGTACAATGCATTATGGCTGTGCTGTTTGATTCTTAGATGAAGTGTACGCAGGTTTTTCATAACGCTAGCAGAGCGCATACTATCCATTGTGGGTCCCAGTAACATACTAGCGCCACTGTTTACGTCTTTTAATTCATTGATGAAATCGTGAGATGCACAAGTTACCCCGCCCACAGTATCACTACTTCCGTTGATGTATTTTGTTAAACTGTGAATTACAATATCAGCGCCAAATTTAACTGGAGAAACAGATAAAGGAGAGAAAGTGTTATCAACAACTAATTTTAAATTATGTTTTTTGGCAATTTTTGATAAACCAGCGATATCAGCGACTTCTAATAATGGATTACTTACGGTTTCACAATACAATACCTTCGTGTCTGGAGTAATGGCAGCTTCAACCACATCTAGTTTCGTGATATCTACAAATGTTGTTTTGATATTAAATCTTGGCGTGAAGTTTTTTAGAAAAGCATACGTTCCTCCATAGATTGTTCTACTTGAGACGATGTGGTCTCCAGCGCCACACAACTGCATCAAGGTAGGCGTAATAGCTCCCATTCCGGAAGCGGATACGTTTGCTGTTTCAGTACCTTCCATCGCTGCCATTGCTCTGTCTAAATACAAATTACTAGGAGAAGAATGGCGAGAATATAAATAACAACCTTCTACATTGCCTTCAAAAGTATCAAACATAGTTTTTGCCGAAAGGAAGGTGTAAGTAGAAGAATCAGAAATCGATGGATTTACGCCACCAAATTCACCAAAATACTGTAAGTCTTGAATTTTGTCTGCGGGGTTGAATTTCATATTATTTTTTTAATTGGTTGTTGTATCAGATCTTGTGTTCTTGGCTTTAAGCCAAGAAGATTGAATTCGAATTCTATTTATTGCAACAACAATGAGTCTTATTAGTATCATAATTCAAATTGTTCCTTCTTGTTCTCTTACCCTTATAATTTTGAAAAATACATTAAAAGGATCTAGGTCGAAAAGACTTCATTAAAAACAGGTACCGATGCTGTCTTGGAGATAAGTGTTTTTTTTACATAACAGTGTTATCTACAATGTAAAGTACGTTTATATAGTTTTTAATGTCAATAATGTATTCTAAACTCAGTTTTTTAAAGGGTTAAAAACAGATAGTATAGATTTTTTATCTAATTTTAATGAATAATTTACGTTTTAACCAAAAAATACACAAAATGACTTTAGATCCAATAGACAAAAAACTACTCTCATTATTGCAAACAGATAGTAAAAAGACAACGAAAGAATTGTCTTTGAAATTGAACCTTTCGGTTACCGCAGTGTATGAGCGTATTAAGAAATTAGAGCGAGAAAGTATTATTGATAAATATGTGGTGCTTCTTAATAAAGCAAAAGTCGAAAAGGGCTTTGTCGTTTTTTGTCACCTAAAACTAATCCAGCATACCAAGGAATTTGTAACTAAATTTGAAAGTGAAGTAGTACAATTGAAAGAAGTATTGGAATGTTATCATGTAAGCGGTGATTATGATTATATCCTTAAGATTGTAGTTAGAGACATGGAGGCCTACAGAGAGTTTTTAGTTACAAAGTTAACTACACTTCAGCATATTGGAAGTACACAAAGTACCTTTATGATTAGTGAAGTTAAAAATACAACTGTGATTGAAGTTTAAGTGACTTTAGTACGGAAGTTATATTGTTTGTATGATCATAATTGAGCTGCCGTGTGATATCTTAACAAAATATATTTAATATTAAACTTCAAACAAAACTTAATTCCTTAATTTTGTGCAACGTTTTATAAAAATATAACAAAAATAAATATACTATGAATTCATTTGACGTAGTCATTATTGGTTCTGGCCCAGGCGGATATGTATCAGCAATTCGTTGTGCACAACTTGGTTTCAAAACAGCAATTATCGAGAAATATCCAGTTCTTGGCGGAACTTGTCTTAACGTAGGGTGTATTCCTTCAAAATCATTGTTGGCTTCCTCGCACCATTATTCTGATGTTGCGCATTTTGCGGATCATGGTATTGAAATTTCTGGTGAAGTAAAAGTAAACCTAGAAAAAATGATTGCACGCAAACAAGCGATTGTTGACCAGACTACTGGCGGAGTAAAATATTTAATGGATAAAAACAAAATTACTGTTCTTGAAGGTTTAGGTTCGTTTGTGGATGCTACCCATGTAGCAATTGCAAAAGCCGATGGAACTAGCGAAACAGTTGAAGCAAAAAATATAATTATTGCAACGGGATCGAAGCCTGCTAATTTGCCCTTTATCAAAATTGATAAAGAAAGAATAATCACATCGACTGAAGCATTAAAATTAAAAGAAGTACCAAAACATCTTGTTATTATCGGTGGTGGTGTTATTGGAATTGAATTAGGTCAGGTGTATTTACGTTTGGGAGCTAAAGTTTCGGTTGTGGAATATATGGACCGAATTATTCCAGGAATGGATGCCTCCCTTTCTAAAGAATTGACCAAAGTATTTAAGAAACAGGGAATGAAATTTTACGTTTCTCATAAAGTGCAGTCCGTGGAAAGAAACGGCGATGCCGTGACGGTTCAGGCAGAAAATGCCAAAGGAGAAACGATAACATTAGAGGGCGACTATGCTCTAGTTTCTGTTGGTCGCCGTCCTTATACGCACGGATTGGGTGCAGAGAATGCAGGAGTAAAGCTATCAGATAAAGGAATGGTCGAGGTAAATGATCATTTACAGACTAATATTCCTAACATCTATGCGATAGGAGATGTTGTTCGTGGAGCGATGTTAGCGCATAAAGCGGAGGAAGAAGGAACTATGGTTGCTGAAATATTAGCGGGACAAAAGCCGCACATCAATTATAATCTAATTCCTGGTGTTGTTTATACTTGGCCAGAAGTGGCTGCCGTAGGACAAACTGAAGAGCAATTAAAGGCTTCTGGGGTGGATTATAAGGTTGGAAGTTTCCCTTTCAAAGCATTAGGACGTGCAAGAGCTAGCGGAGATTTAGATGGTTTCGTTAAAATTATTGCTGATGCAAAAACAGATGAGGTGCTTGGAGTTCATATGATTGGAGCTCGTTGTGCGGATTTAATTGCTGAAGCTGTTGTTTCAATGGAATTTAAAGCTTCAGCTGAAGACATATCAAGAATGTCACACGCGCATCCTACTTTTGCAGAAGCAATCAAAGAGGCTGCCTTAGCAGCTACAGATAATAGAGCACTACACGTATAGTCTCTACGATTTCACATAAAAAACCCGTCAAATTATATTTGACGGGTTTTTTGTTTTAAGATTGAATTTTACAAAAATATAACGGTGTTTACATAAGATTTTTTATAAAAAAAAACAGATCAGCATAAAAGGGAGAGATGTAGTAGGTGTTTTAGCACGTGCTGGAGTAGAATTTTGTTCTTAGTTCCTACTCACATAAAAAAGGATTCCAGAGAAAGTAAAAGCCGTTCAAAATTTCTAGAAAGAAAAATACTTAGGAAAATGGTATGAAATCGCTAGATTGGATTTTAAATTTGAGAAAGGACTGAACAATACAAGCACTGAGTATTCATTAAAAGATAATGGAACGATAAAAGTAGACAATAAAGGTTATAATGTAAAAAATGGCAAATGGAAGCAAAGCATCGGAAAAGCAAAGTTTGTGAGAGACGAGAATGTAGCCATGCTAAAAGTGTCATTCTTTGGGACTTTTTATGGGGTGATTATGTTACTGCTATTGACAAAGAGTATAAATATGCTCTAGTTGCAGGAGGGAGCTTTAACTATTTATTGATATTGTTTCGTGAAAAGTCAATTTCGTTAGAAGTTACCTCAGACTACTTGAAAATAGCATAAGA
>JBLIKD010000066.1:0-10767 GCA_047636275.1 Flavobacterium sp.
AGTCGAGGTTCAATGTAACTGCTGGTTTTAGGACTAGAATCAGTACTCATTCCAGATACTAGTGTACTGTTTTTGTATGTCTCAGTGCAATTGTATTTTAAATTTCTAAAATGCTCGTCCATATGCTGTCTTTTAATCTATTTATTATTTTTCCAGAGTCAGAGTATTCTTTTTCGTTGAGGTTACCATAACCATCTCTAATAATTACCGTTTGAATATTATTTATATCCAGAAACGGATTAATTTTACAAGTAGTTGTTGTTCTTTTCCGTCAGAAATAGACTGACCTACTTGTTTTTTATTTCCATTATTAGAATTGCTATGTATTTTTTCACCCTATTTTCATCGTTATAAACAACGGGTCCTCCTTGATTGAAGTAATATCTATCTGTGGATAGACCGGTCGTTTGTAATACTCGTTAAAAATCTAGTTTTCTTTAACGAAGTAATAGTCAATTACAATTCTTTAGTATTTGTGATTGTCTTCTTTCCTAACTTTCCATAGTGAGCCAAGAAATATTTTTCTATTGATGGGTATAGGGACTTGTTAGTATGATGAGGTTGTAGGCATTAATAGTACAACTTCATACCAAGTATTTTTCATAATGTGTTTAGATGAAGAACAGCTACATGTATTTTAATACATACTGGCAATTTCCTGATTCACAAACTCTAAAAACTTTTCGTCAGCTTCTGTAAAAGGATCTAAAACATGACTATCAATATCTATTTGCCCAATGTTTTTTCCATTTACAAAAAGAGGAACCACAATTTCTGACTTCACTGTAAAGCTACAGGCAATATAATTGTCTTGTGCTGCTACATCAGGGACAACAAAATTTTCATTTGAAACCGCTACCTGTCCGCAGATACCTTTTCCGAAAGGAATGACGGTGTGATCTGTCTCAGCTCCTATATATGGTCCTAAATGCAACGTTTTAGATTCTTGATTTGCAAAGTAAAACCCAACCCAGTTGTAGTAGTCTATATTGTCTTTTAACAGTTGGCAAATCGATAAAAGTTTCTCGTCTCTGGAAAGACTATTATTTAATGTAATTGCAGTTACTTTTGGTTGTAATTCCTGAAATGTCATATTTTTTTATTTTTATACAAAAGTATTTAAAGTCGCTTTTAAAAATTATATAAATTTGTTAAAAAATAGATTTTGAAAAAATATTTTATTGCTTATAAACCTTTTCTACTTTTTTTGACAAAGTTTTTTTTGACTTTTATAGTTCTTACTTTACTATATCAAGAGTTTTTGGATAGTTTTGAAGACAATAAAATCGACTCCATTACTACTTCAGTAGCTAGAAATACCGAACAGTTGCTTGATTTGTTTCCAATGGATGTAGTTACAGAAGAAAACAAAGAAGAGACGTTCATTAAATTGATTTATAATCACAAGTATGTCGCCCGGATAATTGAAGGATGTAATGCGATTAGTGTTATCATTTTATTTATTTCATTCGTTGTTTCATTTTCAGGAAAGTTAAAACCAACGTTACTTTTTATTTTTGGCGGAAGCGTAATGGTTTACATATTAAATGTGTTGCGAATCGCCATGTTGAGTGTCTTGATGTATCATTTTCCTGGTCAAGTGTCTTTTTTGCACGGTGTGTTATTCCCTCTGTTTATTTATGGGGTTGTTTTCATCTTGTGGATAATTTGGGTTTCTAAATTTTCATTATATGCTAAAAATACTGCTACCTCATAAGGGAAGAGTTATTATTGGGTTCGTATTGGTAGTATTGCTCCCAGTGGTACGGGCTTTTGAGGATGAATTGTTTTATGATCCTTTTTTGAATTATTTCAAAAGTGATTTTAATGCTTTGCCATTGCCTTCTTATGATTCGTTTCACTTATTGATTGGACTGTTGTTTCGTTATGTGTTAAATACGGTTTTGTCATTAGGTTTACTTTACACAATTTTTAGAGACGGTACAATGATTAAATTCGCTTCTATTCTCTACGTCTTTTTATTTCTACTATTAGTCTCTTTATTCTACGCCATAATTCATTTCTATGGAGCTCAAAGTAATCTCACGCTTTTTTATGTGCGACGATTTCTTATTCAGCCTATTTTTGTGATCTTATTCATACCCGCATTTTATTATCAAAAGCTGAACAGGTGATTTCTTAGAACGGTATAAATTAAAAATCTACAAATATTTTAAAGCATCTTGCGTTAGCGCTTTTAAAATATTTGTAGATTTCAACTCAATAGACTTGCTGTAATTAATCTATTTTTTTGCTTTCCAATAATGCCTTAAATCTAACGTGTAGGGATATTCAGGATTGATAAGTTCAATAGGAGTATCGAGTTTAAGTTCTGATTTAGATTCTACAAGGAATCTAGAAGTAGCAGCTTGATTTGATATAGCTTCTTTTCCTATTTCTCTCACCTCAATAGAGGTAGAAGGAGTGTGGCCAAAATCCCAAAAACGACTCATTTTTCTTGATTCCGCTTCAAAGCTATTTACAGGATAGGTGTCAAAACTTCTTCCTCCAGGATGATTCACAAAATAAGTGCAACCACCAATAACTTTATTGTTCCATGTATCAACTAAGTCAAATACTAAGGGTACGTCAATACCAATATTTGGGTGCAATGCGGATGGTGGATTCCAAGCTTTGTAACGAATTCCAGCTACATACTCTCCTTTTGTTCCTGTGCTTCTTAATGGGATTCTACAGCCTTTGCATAATAATATATGACGGTCTGGAACAATCCCAGAAACTTTAACTTGTAAACGTTCTAATGATGAATCCACAAATCGAGAAGTTCCCGTACTAGAAAGCTCTTCTCCAAGTACATGCCATGGCTCGATTCCTAATCTAATTTCTAATTGCACATTATCAATAGTAACATTACCATGATGTGGGAATCTAAATTCAAAAAATGGATCAAACCAAGAAATATCAAAGTTATATCCAGAATCTTTCAAATCGTTTACCACGTCAATCATATCTAAATAAGCAAAATGAGGTAGTAAAAATTTATCATGCAACTCAGTTCCCCAACGAATTAATTTTTTCTCATAAGGCTCTTTCCAGAATTTAGCAACTAAGGCACGAACTAATAAGTTTTGAACTAGATTCATATGCTTGTGTGGTGGCATATCAAAAGCACGTAATTCTAAAATACCCAATCTTCCCGTTGATGAATCTGGCGAATATAATTTATCGATACAAAATTCAGTTCGATGCGTATTTCCAGTAATGTCTGTCAGGAGGTTTCTAAAAATTCTATCCACCATCCAAAATGGTACTTCTTTATCTTTTGGAATTTGTTCAAACGCGATTTCCATTTCGTATAACTTCTCATCTCTACCTTCATCTATTCGTGGCGCTTGACTAGTAGGTCCAATAAAAGGTCCTGCGAATAAGTAACTTAAAACGGGATGATGTTGCCAATACGTGATTAAGCTTCGCAATAAATCAGGTCTTCGCAATAACGGACTATCTTCTGGTTTTTCAGCTCCTAGTGTTACGTGATTTCCACCACCGGTTCCGGTATGACGACCATCGACCATAAATTTATCTGTTCCTAAACGGCATAAAAACGCTTCTTCATATAAAGCAGACGTGTTATCAACTATTTCTTGCCATGTTTTGGCAGGATGCACGTTCACTTCAATTACACCAGGATCTGGGGTAACCATCATTTTCTCAACTCTGTAATCGGTTTTAGGTTGATAGCCTTCAATTCGTACTGGCATTTGTAATTTTTCTGCCGTGATTTCAATTGAAGTAACTAAATCTATGTAATCTTCTAAATAATCCGTTGGCGGTAGAAAAACATACAACATTCCATCACGTTCCTCTATACACATTGCTGTAATGAATGTATCAACTTCAAATAAGGTTTCGTCTTTTTTCTCGTGCTTTTTCTGTTTCTCTTCTTTTTTAGATAAAATACTTTTTGCGGCTTGAAATAGTTTCGAAATAGTTCCGTAACGGTTTTTTACTTTTTCGTCATAATCACCTAGAGCGGGTAAATCTTCAAATAAACTTCTGTCTACAACAATTTCTCTCTTGTTTTTAGAAGTTTTTGGAAGTGAATCTAATGGTAAACGCAATCCAATTGGAGAGTTTCCAGGAACTAAAAAACAATTTCCTCTTCTAAATTCCCAAGCGCAACTTTCCCAATTATCAGCAACATAATCCTTCCTTATTGGTAGAACAAATCCAGCTGGATTATTTAAGCCTTTTTCTAGAAGCATGGCTAGTTTATGTCTTTCCACAGAATCTTTTAAGTTGACTTTTAAAGGGTCTAAATTTACGGGAAGCTTCCCCTCCTCTAAGGCCCAATAAATAGGGTCTTCGTAGGTTGGGGTCACGTTTTTAGTATCAATTCCTAAATGTTTAGTGAGTTCAGTTGCAAATTTTTCAGCATCGTGAAAAGTAAATTTTGTATCTCCTTCTTTGGCTACTAAAGCATCGTTTTTCCATAATGGGAAACCGTCTTTTCTCCAGTATAATGCATATTGCCAGCGAGGGAATAACTCACCAGGATACCATTTTCCTTGTCCAAAATGGATAAAGCCTCCGTGAGCAAATCGCTGTTTTAAACGGAGTGCCAAGTCATAAGCTAATTTTCGTTTCAAAGGACCGTCAGCAGCAGTATTCCATTCAGCACCTTCAAAGTCATCAATAGAAACAAAAGTGGGTTCCCCGCCCATCGTTAAGCGTACGTCACCCTCAATCAAATCCTTTTCCACATCATTTCCTACTTGCATAATGTCTTCCCACTGCTTGTCGGAATAGGGTTTTGTTACACGAGGATCTTCATGAATACGAGTTACGGCATTTTCGAAGTCAAAACTAACTTCACATTTTTCTGTGGCACCGGTTACAGGTGCTGCACTTTCATAATGTGGTGTACAACACAATGGAATATGTCCTTCGCTTGCAAAAAGACCAGAAGTGGGATCAAGTCCAATCCACCCCGCACCTGGTAGATAAACTTCAACCCAGGCATGTAAATCTGTAAAATCTTTTTCAGGTCCAGATGGTCCGTCTAGGGATTTAACGTCTGGAGCTAATTGTACAATATAGCCAGAAACAAATCGTGCTGCTAATCCAAAGTGGCGTAAAACGTGAATCAATAGCCATGCAAAATCTCTGCAAGATCCACTTTTGATACGTAAAGTTTCTTCCGGTGTCTGCACACCTGCTTCCATACGTAAGTTATAACTAAGTTCTTTGTAAACGGCTTGATTGATTGATACTAAAAAATCATTAGTGGGTAATGATTTGTTTAGTTTTAGACCCTCCATGAATTTTAAGAAAACAGGACTTTCTTCGCTTAAATTTAGATAAGCAGTCAATTCTTGCTGAAGCATTGGGTCGTATGTAAAAGGAAATTCCTCTGCATACTCTTCTACAAAATAATCAAATGGATTAATCACTTGCAGTTTTGCAATGACTTCCACTTCCACTGTTAACTCTTTAATTTTGTCTGGAAAAACGATACGGGCTTGGTAATTTCCAAAAGGATCTTGTTGCCAATTTATAAAATGATTTTCTGGAGATATTTTAAAAGTATAGCCTTCTATAGCGGTACGAGAATGTGCTGCAGGACGAAGCCTAAAAACATGTGGGAATAATTTAACACTTCGGTCAAACGTATAAGTTGTTTTGTGGGAAAGCGCAATTTTAACAGCCATGATGTACGTGTTTTGTTTTTGACAATTTAATTAAAAAATATCTCATAAATAGAGGTTTTCAAGAAATAAAAAGAACAGTAGCGATAATGAGAATTTAGGCAATATAAATTTGAGAATAATTTAAATTAAGTTCATTTCAATAAGAAATAAAAAAATCATCTGAAGCAGATAATGGATTTATATCTCCATTCAATTTTTCACATTCAATATTCATATGGGTGCAAGAGGCATTTCCGAAAAGATTTGCAACCGCAACATCTGACCCGTCTTTTCCATGGGCAATTTTAACTAAACTACTTAAATCTGATAGACGGGTGGGGTCAAAGAGAATCCATTGCCCACCTATATGCACCTCAAAACAAGCGTGAATATCTGGCGGATTAATATTTGTGGCATAACAGGTGAAATAGCGGGCAGGAATGTTCAACGCTCTGCAAAGAGCAATTCCAAGATGAGCAAAATCTTTACAAACACCTTCTCGCTGGTTCATGGTGTCATAAGCAGATGTGCTTGCATCAGTTGTGCCTAGTATATAATCAACATTATTAAATATCCAATCATTTACAGCCACTGCTTTCTCAATATCTGATTTTAAACCCCCAAAAAGTTTAAAAGCTAATTTCATCAATTTGTCAGAGGGGCAGAGTCTACTTGGAGACAAGTAAGGCACTATTTTATTATCTAATTCAAAAATAGAAGTGTTTTTAATTAGCATCTCCGTATTTATGATTTTAAATTTAACCTCTATTTCACCTTGATAGCTTATCTTAAAGGGCACGAATTCATTAGCTTGTACAGTAACGAATCTAATTTTTGATTCAGGTAAGGAGAATTGTTTAAAAGGCAAATGAGGTACTATTTCAAGAGACTCTGAAATAATTTTTTGATTGTCAGAATTATCTAGTGCTTGAATATTAAAAATGCATGTGCTGGAAGTATATACATCGTAAAAAAGGTCTGCTTTGATTCTAAATTTCATCAGGTAAAAGTACTGTATATAAGCATGTAACATGATGAATTTGTTAAAAAAAAATGTAAATTCGCACCTTATAAAAACCGTGGATGAATACACCTATATCTTTTTTAGATTCCTATAAAAAAACAATTAATTCCTATGATGAGGTTATTAATAAAAGTGGGGAAGTAAAACCCTATTGGGTAACTATTTTTGCTGCTTTAGAAGCCGTGGGGATGGATGAATTAGGGGTCAGAAACAAAGAAATTATCAATAAGCTCAAGGAAAATGGGGTTACTTATAATGTCTATGACTCAGAAAACGAATTAGTTCGACCATGGAAATTAGATCCCATTCCTTTTGTAATTCATCAATCTGAATGGACTACAATTGAAAAGGGGCTTATTCAAAGAGCTAACTTATTAGATCTGATTTATAAGGATATCTATGGAGATCAGTTGTTAATTAAAAATAATATTATTCCAGCGGAACTAGTTTTTAATAATTCCGGTTTTTTACGACCTTGTTTTGACATACAACAAAAGGAATTTAACCAACTTTCACTTTTAGCATGTGATATAGCGAGAGGTCCAGATGGAAAAATGTGGTTGTTAGATAATCGTGTTCAATCTCCTTCAGGATCGGGATATGCTCTTGAAAATAGAATTGTTATGGCAAATGTCTTCCCGCAACTTAACAAAAATATTCACCGCAGTAAATTAAGTCCCTATTTTACTGAATTGCAAAAAACGGTTGGGAAACTTGGTAGCAGTGTTGAAAATCCAAATGTGGTTTTTTTATCACCGGGAGCAGGGAATGAGACCTATTTTGAGCATGTTTATCTTTCTTCCTACTTAGGGTTTAAGTTAGTTGAAGGAAGTGATTTACTAGTTCGTGAAGGATATGTTTGGTTGAAAACCATCGACCAGTTAGAGCGCGTGGATGTAATTATTAAGCGTATTGATGACCAGTGGTGTGATCCGTTAGAGCTTAATAAAAATTCATTATTAGGAATTCCGGGACTATTACAAGTAATGCGTTTAGGAAATGTGTCGGTTATTAATCCTCCAGGCATTTCAGTTTTAGAAAATCATGGACTGATGGCCTTCATTCAAAATGCGTGTAAGTTTTTATTGAAAGAACCGTTGATTATGAATTCAACCGCTACTTGGTGGTGTGGTCAAGCTAAGGAGCTAAACTATGTTCTGAATAATTTACCAAAATTAATTATTAAAAAGACTAATAGAGATTTAGGGTTTAAATCTGTTTACGGAAGAAAATTAAATAAAGAGCAATTAAGGGATCTTAAGACTACTATTTTAAGCAATCCAAAAGAGTATGTAGCTCAAGAAGAAGTAAGTTTATCAACAACGCCTTCTTTAATTGATGGAAAAATCCTTCCTAGATTAGCAGTAATTCGGGCTTTTTTAATTTCTGATGGTAGCAATTATAAAGTGATGAAAGGAGGACTTACTCGTAGTTCAGCGGTAGAGGATAAATTCCAAATATCCAATCAATTTGGGGGGATTTCAAAAGATACATGGATTATTTCGGATAGTCCACAAGAATTACAGAAGCCACAAGAACAGCAGCAACATAGTATTGAAGTTAAAAGAACCAATCAAGTTTCTATAAGTACGGCTTTGACAAGTAGAAATGCTGAAAATTTATTCTGGGTCGGAAGATTGTCAGAAAGAACAATGGCGTTAACTAGTTTCTTAAAAATAATTTTTAATAGATTAAATGAAAATGTAAGTAGTAACGGAAAAAAACAACCTGAATTTTTAGTCGTTTTACTTAAAGCAGTTACACACCTTACGCAAACGTATCCTGGTTTTGTTGGTGAAGATGGAGTAGAAGAGGAAGCTGCTTTTGAAAAACCCTTGGCGGAGCTAATCCCTTTGATTAATGATCCAAAAAAAGAGGGGTCGCTGACCTATAATATTCAATCTCTCTTGTATACAATCAATCATATTAGTGAAAAATGGAATAATGACACTAAAGGAATTATCTATTTAATAGAAGAGAGTTTGATTGGTTTAAAAATATGTAATGAGCATAATCTTAATAAAACGACACATGCTTTAGATAAACTGTACATCCGGATGATGGCATTTTACGGGAATACGTATGAAACATCTCCAAGAGAAAACGGTTTTTACTTGTTTGAAGCTGGAAAAAATATCGAACGTTTTTTATCCCTTATCTCAGTTATCCAAACTTTGTTTTGTTTTAGAAGAAGTGAAGAGGTAGAACAGCTTTTATTAGAATCTGTTTTAGAAAATCATAACTTACTAGCTCAATATCGCAGTAATTATAAATCACAATTAAATTTAGTTACAGTCCTAAACATGTTATTTTTAGAGAAAAATTCGCCTTACACACTAGCTTATATTTTGGACACACTTTCGTATAATATTTCTAATTTACCAAAAAAATCAGAAATCAACCAGTTGAGTATTGCAGAAAAGAGGGTTTTAGAAGCAAGTACAATAATTAAATTAATTGATCCTGAGGTTTTAGAACAAGCGGATGAAAATAATTTTAGAAATTCATTAGATAGTACTATTAATACCGTCTCTGAATTAATTTCATCTGTAACTAGTAGCTTGTCAAGTTTATATTTTAATCATTCGGTGATGCAACTTTCATTTTTAGCCACAGACAAAAATAATTCTGATGAAATATAAATTAATACATAAAACGACCTATACGTATACGGATGCTATTCATAATTATCAATGTATTGTTTGTTTACATCCTATAACCTCAGAAAGGCAAAATTGTGAAGATTTTAAATTAACAATAGACCCCAATCCTCAAAATTTATTTGCGCGAAAGGATTATTTTGGTAACACTCAATATTATTTTTCGATTTTAAAACCACATAAAGTTTTACAAGTTATTGCCACTAGTATTGTTACCGTTTTTCCGCCAAAAGTACTAGTTGCCAACAGCATTACTTGTGCTGAAGCATTGCATTTATTTAGTACTAAATTGGTGTTAAAAAATGAATTACTACAATTTCAACTTCCAAGTCCCTTTATTTTTTGGAATGAAGAAATAAAACTTTTTGCACAAACTTGCTTGGTTCCCAGTGAATCGCTTTATCAATCAATTGCCAAGTTATCCGAAAAAATATTTACAGAATTTGAATTTAACTCAGGAGCTACTACAATAAATACACCGTTAAGTGAGGTTTTAAAACTCCGAAAAGGAGTTTGTCAAGATTTTACTCATTTAATGATTGCTTGCGTAAGAAGTTTGGGATTTGCTGCTCGTTATGTAAGTGGGTATCTAGAAACTCTTCCGCCAAAAGGCAAAGTAAAGCTGCAAGGCTCTGATGCTTCTCATGCCTGGGTTTCTGTTTATGTGCCTGAAATGGGCTGGTGTGAATTTGATCCTACAAACAATATAATATCAGGGGAACGTCATATTGTTACTGCCTATGGACGAGATTACTCCGATATTTCCCCACTAAAAGGAATTATTTTTAGTTCAGGAGAACATAAAGTAAAAGTGGAAGTTGATGTAATTCCAATTTTATAATTAAAATAGTTGTTTTAATTACCTACTCATGCCTTTTCAATGTAGAGCTAAATATCTGATTTGTTTTGCGTACCTTTAAGTAGGTATAGTTGTCTAACAATCATTATTTTATATATATGAGGATCATAAAAAACTCTGGAGATATTGTAGATTTTGATCCCAAAAAACTTAGGAAATCACTTGTGAAATCTGGAGCAGGTGAGTTGATAGTGGAGGATATTTTATATAAAATCAGAAAAGAAATCTACGACGGCATCTCTACAAAAAAAATTTATAAACGTGCTTTTACTTTGTTGAAAAAAGAAGCCAATTCACATGCGGCGCGATATAATTTAAGGTCCGGTCTACAACTGTTAGGGCCTGCTGGCTTTTTTTTCGAAAAATATATTGCACGCCTTTTTGAGTCGGAAGGCTATCAAACGGTTACTAATTCAATATTGTCTGGTAAATGTGTATCACATGAAATTGATGTTTTGATTAAGAAAGACAATGAGTTGGCAATGGTTGAATGTAAATTTCATTCTGCAAGAGAAAATAAGTCAAGCGTCAAAGTTCCTTTGTATGTTTTTTCGCGATTTAATGATTTGAAAG
>JBLIKD010000067.1:0-10442 GCA_047636275.1 Flavobacterium sp.
TATAAAACAACTAGTTTTCCGTCTTTATCAGTTTGCTTTTCTTTTAGGTTTTCCTTTAATTCCTCAAGGGTATAATACTTTTCGTCAACTGTAGGATATAAAACGAAAGACGCTGATTTTTCATAAAACTTGTCTTCAGAAAGCATTCCGTATTCTAAAACAATTTTGATATCGTTCCATTTTTTCTCAAAATCTTCACGGTTTTCTGTGAATAATGATTTTAATTTATCAGCCACTTTACGAGTGATATAGTTCGAGATCTTCTTAACCGCGGCATCTGCCTGTAATCCAGAACGAGATACATTCAATGGAATATCTGGAGAGTCGATAACTCCCTTTAGCATCGTTAAAAATTCAGGAACAATTCCTTCAACGTTATCAGTTACATAAACCTGATTTTGATACAATTGAATTTTGTCTTTCTGAATTTGTAAGTCAGAACCTAATTTTGGGAAGTATAAAATTCCAGTTAGGTTAAAAGGATAATCAACGTTTAGATGAATATGAAACAAAGGCTCTTCAAACTGCATTGGATACAATTCATGGTAGAAGTTTTTATAGTCTTCATCTGCTAATTCAGTTGGTAATTTTGTCCAAGCTGGGTTAGGATTGTTGATGATATTGTCTACTTCAACAGTTTTATATGTTTCTTCTTTATCTTCTGGGTCAACAGCTTCTCCTTTTTTTTGTTCGATTTTCTCCGTTTTTGTTCCAAATTTAATTGCAACCGGCATGAACTTATTGTATTTATTGAGAAGTTCTTTGATTTTAGCTTCTTCTAAGAATTCTAGTGAATCCTCAGCAATGTGCAAAATAATTTCTGTTCCTCTAGTCGTTTTGTCAGCAGGCTCTAGTGTGAACTCAGGACTTCCGTCGCATGTCCAGTGAGCAGCAGGCTCATCTTTGTATGATTTAGTAATGATTTCTACCTTTGAAGCGACCATAAAGGCAGAATAAAAACCAAGACCAAAATGACCAATAATACCAGAATCTTTAGCAGAGTCTTTTTCTGAATCTTTATATTTTTCTAAAAATTCTTCAGCACCTGAAAAAGCAAGTTGGTTGATGTATTTCTCCACCTCAGCTGAAGTCATACCAATTCCTTGATCGATAAAGTGAAGTTTTTTTCCTTCCTTATCGATTTTCACCTCAATAATTGGATTACCATATTCTACTTTGGCTTCGCCAATATTGGTTAGGTGCTTGAGCTTTAATGTTGCATCTGTTCCATTTGAAATTAATTCACGAAGAAAAATCTCGTGATCACTATAAAGGAACTTTTTTATTAAAGGGAATATGTTTTCTACCGAAACATTGATTTTACCTGTTGTCATATTTAAATTTTTTAAGGAGTTTTGCAATCTTTCCTTTTCAAATAGAATACCAATTAAGATGAAAGTGACAAATTGTCGTAACTGTTAATTTTGAAACAAAATAACTTAATTTAAAACTGGTAAAATTAGTTACCATCGTATCTTTGTTTAAGATTAACATTAAAACCACTTAAAATGAAAAAAATATTATTTTTAACAGCAATAGCATTAGTGTTGGTTTCGTGCAAATCGACTTCAATCACTAACTCAAAATTAGATAAAGGAGCTCAGGTAGCGATGAAAGGAAACTGGGTTATTAGTTCTGTTTCTTATCCTGGATCTGAATATATTAGAGTGAACAGTTTTCAAATTGCAGATTCACAGTGTTTTGAAGGAAGCGTGTGGAAGTTAGTGTCAAATAACAACAAAGGAAACATGTCTTTAACAAAGTACGGTTGTACGTCATTTAGTTCGCCAATTACTTGGTTTATAAATAGAGAGGGAGAGTTTGTTTTGAAAATTTTGGACGCTGATATTAAAGCAAAAAAAGTGAGAGAAGGTTACGTTTTGCAGGTTGCAAATCAAACTGGAACTTCATTTCAATTGATTGATAAAATTACTGTTGGAGGCAAATTAACAGATGTTGTTTACCAATTTGAAAAAGCAAATTAATAAAATTAAAAATAAGATTATGAAAAAGATTTCTATCGTAACGTTGGCTATAGTAATGACAGTTGGGACATTTTTCACAAGCTGTGAATCATTAAAAAACACAAACAAAACGCAGAGAGGTGCCGGAATTGGGGCAGTAAGTGGCGCAATAATTGGAGGTATTTTAGGGAATAATTTAGGAAAAGGGGGTAAGGGAGCAATGGGAGCTGTCCTTGGAGGAGTTGTTGGAGGAGTTGCCGGTGGGGTTATCGGTAATAAAATGGACAAACAAGCCAGACAAATTGATGAGGCGATACCCGGAGCAGAAGTGAAAAGAGTAGGTGAGGGTATTCAACTAGTTCTTAATGAAAATTCGGTACGTTTTGATACTAATAAATCAACTCTTACCGCAGATGCTAAAGCGAACTTAGAGAAGTTAGTTCCTGTTTTTACAGATTATCCCGATACTGATATTACCATTTTTGGATATACTGATATCACGGGCCCTGCAGACTATAATTTAAAACTTTCTAAAGAGAGAGCGGCATCCGTTAGAAATTATTTAGTTGGTAAAGGAATAGCTTCAGTTCGATTTAATGTTACTGGTTTAGGTATTGCTGATCCTATAGCATCAAATGAAACTATCGATGGAAGAAGTCAAAATCGTCGTGTTGAATTTGCTATTACAGCAAACGATAAAATGCGTGCAGAAGCTAAAGTCGAAGCGCAGAAATAAAACAGTTTATTTTAAAAAATATAGAAGGTCGTTTCGTTATTACAACGAAATGGCTTTTTTTTACATAAATTTCACTTTCATTTAATTCTTTCTGTCAAAGAAATCTATCTTTGTAGTCTCAAAAATTTAGTGCCATAAAAATGCTACAAGTTCAAAACATCACATTCGGTTATACCGAAAAAATAGTGCTACAAAACATAAATTTCACTATCCAAAAAGGGCAGAATATTGCTATAATCGGTGAGAGTGGCTGTGGTAAAAGCACGCTGCTTAAACTGATTTATGGTGTACATGATTTACATGAAGGTCATATTTTCTGGAATGAAACAGAAGTGTTGGGACCAAAATACAATCTAGTGCCGGGAATGCCTTTTATAAAATATTTATCTCAGGATTTTGATTTGATGCCGTACACAACAGTTGCTGAGAATGTAGGTAAGTTTCTATCCAATGTTTTCTCAGAACAAAAAAAAGAACGTATCAATGAATTATTGGAAATCGTTGAGATGACTGAATTTGCAGATGTGAAAACGAAGTATTTAAGCGGAGGGCAGCAACAGCGCGTGGCCTTGGCTCGGGTGCTGGCTTTAGAGCCTGAAATATTATTGTTAGATGAGCCATTTAGTCATATTGATAATTTTAGAAAGAATGCGCTGCGCAGAAATTTGTTTGCTTACTTGAAGTCTAACGGAGTAACCTGTATTATTGCGACACATGACAGTACGGACGCGCTTTCCTTTGCTGACGAGACCATCGTGCTGCAACATGGCGAACTGGTTGATAAAGCAGCTTCCTATGGTTTATACAACAGTCCGATTAATAAATATGTAGCTTCACTTTTTGGAGAAGTGAATGAGTTAAAAGCTTCTCATTTAATTTCCTTAGAAGAAGGAGAAGAGGATGAAGTACTTTTATTATATCCACATCAGTTAACAGTAGTGGACAACGGAATGTTAATAGCGGTCGTGAAACAGTCCTATTTTAAGGGAAGTCATTATTTAATAAAAGCTGTTTTTGACAGAAAAGTAATTTTCTTTGAACATGATGTTCCATTAGGATTGAATGAAGAAGTGACTTTGATGATAGCATAAAGAACAAAGCCCCGAAATTTAGTGTTTCGGGGCTTTTTTTATTATTAGTTCTTCAGATATTTTTCTAAGAATTGATCTTGTTCCCAAAGAAGGTGTAAGATATTCTCTTTTGCGACATAGCCATGCGCTTCCTTAGGTAGAATAACCATTCTTACTGGTGCTCCTAAGCCTTTTAATGCTTGAAAATAGCGCTCCGTTTGTAAAGTGAATGTTCCAGGATTATTATCGGCTTCCCCATGCACCAGTAAAAGTGGAGTTTTCATTTTGTTCGCATTCATAAATGGAGACATGGTATTGTAAACTTCAGGTACTTCCCAGTAATTGCGCTGCTCTGACTGAAAGCCAAAGGGGGTAAGCGTTCTGTTATAGGCTCCGCTACGGGCAATTCCACAGGCAAAAAGATTGGAGTGTGTCAATAGGTTAGCTACCATAAAGGCACCATACGAATGTCCTCCTACAGCGACTTTTGTTCTATCAATATACCCTAAGGCATCAACAGCATTAATGGCAGCCTCCCCATTATCTACTAACTGGATGATAAAATTGTCATTTGGTTCCGTGGTTCCTTCACCAATAATAGGGAAAGAAGCATCGTCTAGCACCGCATATCCTTTAGTAGCCCAATAGACGAATGATCCATAGTAGGGGAAAGTAAATTCATTAGGGTTTTGATTGTTTTGTCCCGCAGAATTTTTGTCTTTGTATTCTGTTGGGTAAGCCCAAATTAATAAAGGCAACTTTTCTTTTTTTACTTTATCATAACCTGCAGGCAAGTATAAAGTCCCTGAAAGTCCCACGCCGTCTTTTCTTTTATATTGAATTACTTCTTTACTTACATTTTTAATGCTTTCAAAAGGATTTTTGAAGTTCGTAATTGCCGTCAGTTGATCTTTTTTATTGATATTTCTAAAGTAATAATTAGGATACTCATTTTTAGATTGAATTTGTACTAAAACGATTCCTTTTTTAAAATCTTCAATTGATATCAAGTCCTCTTTTTTATCTTTATATTTTGAGGTATATAGTCTTTTTGTTTGTTGGTTTTTTAAACTAAACTCATCTATGAAAGGAAATTGTCCATTTTTAGTAAACCCATCTCCTAGCAAAAAAAGGGTATTGTTTTCAATAGCAAGAACTTGTTTGCCAAACGCATTTTTAATAGTTTCAAAACTTCCTGGATCAGAGTAAATATCTTGAGAATTCCTGTCACTAATCACTGTTGGATTTTGAGTGGCGTCTGATGGATTGAATAGATAGGTTTTTGTGTTTCGGGTATCGTACCATTCATCAAAAGCCACTGCAGTAGTTGCATTTCCCCAAATAACACCAGAGAAGCGTTGTTTGGTTTTTAGCAGAAGTGTAGCATTTTGGTCGAAAGGCGCTTGCCACTGCCATACTTCGTCTCTAAAACCGACTTTATTTTCTGGATTCCCGCCATCAAGTGCTTCAACATAATACAATGTAGCTGCTTGGTCATTTCTCCAATCCATATTTCTTTTACCGGAGCGGGTGGCCATAAAGCCTTTTGGCATAATTTCGTTTAAGGCCACTTCGTTTACCACCTTAACTTCATTACTCTCTTTATCATAAATAACTGTTTTTGTTGGGAAACGATTGAGAGGAACAATATAGGAAAATGGTTTTTGAATAGTACTTATCATTACGTAATTTCCATCAGGAGAAAAGGTTTCGCCTGCATACATGTCAGCTGATTTAAATATTTTTTTGCTTCCGTTGAGATTCACTGTGTATAACTCAGCGGTCAGAATATTTTGAAAATTAGCTTCGTCCGCTTTATTTTTCAATAAATCTTGGTAGGTTCGGTTTTGAGAAATTGTGCCACTTGCATTTGAAACAATCGGACCTGTTGGTAGATTTTTCTTTTCGTTTAGTAAAGCAGCTCTGTTTTTTGGCAGCATTCTTACTAAAATATTTTCGTTATCGCTGTACCAGCTAAAAGGGTTTCCAAGGTTAGCGTTGACATTATCTTCGGTAAGTTGAGTCGCTTTTGCGGAAGCAACATCAACAACCCATAAGGCTACACCTGAATTTGTAGTATGTGAAAAAGCAATTTTTTTCTCATTTTTTGACCATGAGATATTGCTGATGCGAGGGTTAGCAGGTAATCCGCTAACTTGAATTTCGTTATCATCGTTGATCTTGCGAAGCTTGATGTTCTTCATGTAGGTAACCGTACTGGAAATATTTGTAGTCGGATTAATCCTTAAGCCTCCCAAACGCATTTCATCTTGATTTAAATCGTCTAAAGTTTTGTAAGTGTCTCTATACGAAAGTAACATGTATTGCTTTTTTGTGTCCATACTAATTGATGGTGGTCTCTCGTAGTCTACCAAATCTAAAATAGACTTGGAGGGTTTTTGATAGCTAAGGTTTTCTTGTGCAAAAGCGTGTAAGCTTAATCCAAGAAATAAAAGTAGGCTAAAATTTGATTTCATAAATAGTGTTTGTTTTAGTTAATTAAGTGGGGATAGTGTTTGTACTTCGTTTAAAATTGTTATTCCGTGTAGATTTTACTTGTAAATATACTTTAATTTCATTTTCCAGTGTAATTTTTTAGAGTGAATGAAATAAGGTCCTTCACTTTATAAGACGTTAATTGCTAAAAAAGCAGTAATTTTGTACCTCATATTTTACAATATAGCAACAGTACAATATTATTTTATCAAAATAACAATTATATGTATCATTCAAAAATTGCGGGATTGGGGTTTTATGTTCCTTCCAATGTGGTCACTAATGACGATTTGTCAAAAATCATTGACACCAACGACGAGTGGATCCAAGAAAGAACAGGGATTCAAGAAAGAAGACACATAATAAGAGGAGAAGATACTACTACTTCCATGGGAGTAAAAGCTGCTGAGGTTGCAATAGCGCGTTCTGGCGTGGCAAAAGAAGATATTGATTTTGTCGTTTTTGCTACCTTAAGTCCTGATTATTATTTCCCAGGACCGGGAGTTTTGGTGCAACGTGATTTAGGCTTGAGAACAGTGGGAGCTTTAGATGTGAGGAATCAATGTTCAGGATTTATTTATGCCTTGTCTGTCGCTGATCAATATATTAAAACGGGAATGTATAAAAACATTTTGGTAATAGGATCAGAAGTACATTCAACGGGATTAGATATGACATCACGTGGTCGTGGTGTATCGGTAATTTTTGGAGATGGAGCAGGAGCAGCTGTTTTGAGTAGAGAAGAAGATTTGACTAAAGGGATTTTGTCTACACACCTACATTCAGAGGGACAACATGCAGAAGAACTAATCGTTAAGGCACCCGGAATGGGTGGCCGTTGGATTACTGATATTATAGCGGATAATGACCCAGATGATGAAAGTTATTTCCCTTATATGAACGGCCAATTCGTTTTTAAGAATGCAGTAGTTCGATTCAGTGAGGTTATAAATGAAGCACTAGAAGCAAATAACTTGTCGGTTTCAAATATAGACATGTTAATTCCACACCAAGCAAATCTTAGAATTTCCCAATTTATACAAAAGAAGTTTGGGTTGACCGATGACCAAGTTTATAATAATATTCAAAAATACGGTAATACGACTGCCGCTTCTATTCCAATTGCCTTAACTGAAGCTTGGGAGAACGGGAAAATTAAAACTGGTGATACTGTGGTTTTAGCTGCTTTTGGAAGTGGTTTTACCTGGGGAAGTGCCATCATAAAATGGTAAGTAATTTTTAATGTTAATTGAATTGTCTTATGAATATAAAACCTGGAATTTGTATGTTCCAGGTTTTTTTATGATGTTATATTGACGACTACTTTTTATAAAATTGCATTACAAGTTTTAGTCGCGTTCTTTTCTCTTTTTTTTGCTGATCGACCTGTTTTTTTAGCGGTGTCAAATTTATAATTGCACCCCATAGAAACACTGCCTTTTATTTGTAAGTTCATTCTTGTTGCATGGCATAATATGTCGTGGTGAAGACACTACTTAAATATATGATATTCATTTAGCTTTTTTTTAACCTATTACAACTACTACGAATATATCTTTTCTATATCGTATTGCTGTCAAATTGTAGTTTTTGGTTTTACCTTGTGTACCTAACAAATAATTTGACATGTTAATCTTTAGCACCTTTGAATCTATTGTTCATTCTTACATTAAAGTGCCTAGTGTCAAACCCGATAAATATCAGGCACGCCTTCTGTCTTTTTTAATGTACTGCACAATTTTATGCAAGACAATTAAAGTTCAAGAAATAGAGACCATTGCATAAAATACAAAGTATTAAACTTTGTAGAAGGAAAATACTGTTTAAACTATTTATCTTTTAATAGAGAAATGGGATTTAAACTCTTTAGGAATCCCATCTTCAGTATACTTTATGTAAAACCAATAATCATCAGCTGGCATTGGGTTGCCGTTGAATGTGCCGTCCCAACCTGTTCCGTTAGGGGTTAGCTGTTTTAAGAGTTTGCCATATCGGTCGTATATATATAATTTATAATTTCCTAGATTAGTCATATCGGTTACATTCCAGGTATCATTAAATCCATCCCCATTAGGGGTGAAATATTTGGGGCTATTTATTAATTGAATTACAATAGGAATTGTACTTCCGCAGCCATTAGCATCACTAATACTTATTTCATGGGTTCCAGATAATATACTTCTGAATGTATTACTGATTTGCGGAATACCTCCATCTATCGAGTAAAGAAAATTACTTCCATCTCCTCTAGTTGGAGTTGCATTTATAATGACGGTTTGACGATCAGAAAACCAATCTTTAGTAGTGTAGGTGATTGATATGGGAGGG
Source organism: Flavobacterium sp. (assembly GCA_047636275.1). Lineage (GTDB taxonomy): Bacteria > Bacteroidota > Bacteroidia > Flavobacteriales > Flavobacteriaceae > Flavobacterium. The sequence continues at coordinate 8,595 of JBLIKD010000067.1, forward strand.
AATATTTCTCCAACGGTAAAAGCAACTGGGTCTGATGAACAACCAATAATAGATAAATCAGTCACCGTTAACGTATAATTTCCAGCTTGATTAGTTGAAAAATCGTTGGTTGTACCTAATAAAGTACCGTCATCACTCCTCCACTCGAAGGAGTATTCATTCGATTTATAACTACTTATGCTGTATGAATTAGTTTTATTTCCAGTAGTAAAATTATTGCAAATAGGTACGGTATTAATAATTGGTTTTGGTTTTGGAGTAATTATGATTTCCATAGGTATTTCATCGGAACATCTCTTTGTAGTAGCTGTGCCTGTTTCTGCGTAAGCATAGATAATAGTACTATAGGTGATTGAATCTCCCGGGAATTTCTCTGTATTACCTGCATTAGGACCGCCTGATTGCGTAAAATATCTATTTACAGGAGCAATAAAAGTAGGGAGAGTGTAGGATCCGCATCTAATGATGGGAAGGTAAGGCATTACTACTGGTGTTTTATAAATAGTTATTGTAAATTCATCTTCACTAGAACAAAAAACTCTGCTATTATCCTCAGCATAGACATAAAGTGACGTAGTAGTAGCTACGGAATAGGGTAAAGATAATTTTATCCCGCTACCATTTGGCCCCCCAGGCGCCGTATAATAATCACCTTGCCCAACTATTGCGAGGAGGTTATAGGAGTCACAAGCATACTGATCTTCAATAGTATTTACTTTAGTTATAAAAACATCTATAGCGTATTCCTTTGTACAATTGTTGGGGGCTGCAGCAGCAGCATATACATATAATCTTTTGGATGTTGTAATTACTAATCCTGGCTCTAGAACAGGGTTTGTTAACGAGGGGCCGCCAGCAAATTCATAATATTCTCCGTTTTTTAAATCATCTAGTACAAAATTAGCATCGCATTTTAAAACTTCTACCGGTCGAGCATCAATCGCAGGTGACGGGTTAACTGTAATGAGAAAATTACCTTCTACATAACAAGATCCTACTGCAGATTTATCGTAAAAGTAGATGGTTTGAGTTGCCGTTATTGGGAAGCCTACGGCTCTTTTATTTCCGGTTCCTTGTGCCCCTGTAAAATAATTGCCACTATGAGCAACAGGCGGTAGGTAATAAACATCACATTGTGCAGCTGTATTATTAAACACAGGTAGGGGTGTTATGTCAACTGTAATGGTAAATTGCAGGTTGTCTGTACAACTTTGACCAGGAATATAGAACCATAGTGTTGTTGTGGTGTTGATCATTGATCGTGCAGGAACTTCAATTCCGCCACCGCTAGGAGCAGTTCTATATTGACCTAGATTTAAATTAGGAAGTGTATAGGCAGAACAAGAGTTAACATTAGTTGGAGGTGTGATACTTGAAGCTCCTATGTAAACTGTAAATATCTTTTGTGAAGTACAGTTTACTGGTATTGTTGCCGTTTCTGTATAAACAAATATTGATTTAGTGCTTGTAATAATGGTGCCTGGTGTAAGAATAGGTAGTCCTTTATTTGTTCCAGAATAGTAGATACCGCCATTTGTATCTGCGGGGAGTGTGTAGGAGTTACAATCAAAGCGGTCAGCATAATTAGGCAGTGCTGTAAAAGGAATAATTGTTATCGTAAAGGATTTTTCTTTTGTGCAAAATGGGCTTACAGTTCTGTCTTCAAACCAAACATAAATCCTATTTGGTCCCGGTGTATTTATGATAGTTCCAGCCGTCAGTTCTGTATTTCCAGTAGTATTTGTTCCTCCACTTTGAGTAAAATATCGGGCATAAGGTAAGACAGTAAGGCGGTATTGAGAACAATAGGCGGCTGATGGTGGGGTAATTGAATTTAAATCGGCTATA
>JBLIKD010000068.1:0-10416 GCA_047636275.1 Flavobacterium sp.
AAAAGAGAGGCTGTCTAAAATTTAGACAGCCTCTCTTTTAATGGAATTACCACAAAGCGAACTCTTATCAAAGTTAACTAGGTTCTTCTTATTTTACGGAGATAAGCTTAACATCAAAAGCGAGCACGGAGCCACCTGGAATCCCATTGCTATCATTACTTCCATACCCTAAGTGAGACGGTATTAATAGCGTACCGCTACCGCCTTCTTTGAAAAGGGGAATTCCTTCCGTCCATCCTTTTATGACATTTTGTAAAGGAAATGTAATTCCGCTAGCACTACTTTCATCAAACACATCTCCATCAGTATAGTACCCTTTATACGCTACCGTTACAATTGATGACGAAGTTGGTTTTGCACCATCTCCAGCTTCTTTAATCACATAGTACAAACCGGAACCGCTTTTTTGAGCTGTCAAATTATTTTTGGCAATATAATCGACAATTTCTTTTTCGTTTTTAGCGACATAATCTACTTCTTTATCTCCTGAACAAGATATAAAAAGAGTTAAAACAAGGGCAAATAAGGCGTATTTCATGTTCTTATATATTTTAATAAAGTAGCAAATATAGTAAAATTATAGAGTCAAATTACTGAAAGTAACCGGAGTTTGATATGCAATGTTTTAGATGTCAATACACTTAGGCTGCTGCCAAAACCACTTTCAAAACTAATCTGAATTATCTAGTTAAGTATAGATTTCTCTATTTTGAATAGTACTGGTTTTTATCCTTTGCGTGTAGTTAGTTTTTATGATAATCTGTCAACAGTTCGCGTAATTTTCGATAGAAAATTATATTGAGCACAAAAAGAATTTTATTAAAATCGATTCTAAATCCGTTTCTTGTTCCGTTTTCTACATAATATACACTTCCCGAAACGAGTTCGCAACAAACTCAATAGACGTTTATAGTACTTATTTCCAACGGAATAATTTTAATATGTTCGAATTAAAAAATCGGTCGGAGTATGTAATGCTCCATGTAGTGTTCTATTCCTTTTAAAAGACCGCTTCTTTTTTCAATTTAAGATTTGGTTGGGATGACTTAGCCTTTTCCTATCGACTAAATCATTTGGGTTGTATCCAATATGTTCCACCCAAAATTTAATTTTTTTGGTAGATTAATGAAAATCAATAAATTACCATCGTCCTATTTTGAAAAATTACCGGATTTTCAGTAAAACAGTATCACAAAACGAGAAAATTCTTATTGTAAAAAAAACTTACTTCCCAAAAACCTGTACATCGTCTACCTGAAAAGCTCCATCCAAGGTAAGATTTTTTCCGGAGCCGGTGTACCTGAAAGCGATATTGATTTTCCCCGTGTAAGACGATAAGTCCACACCGCCAGAACCCACAAACTGATACCAAGGCGTGGCCTGTTTAGGTAAAATCACTTTGAGCGGTGTCCACATTGCCTTCGTAACATTCAATCCATCAAAATTAGTAGAAACAAATACTTCCAATGAGTTTAACGAAGAATCCACATCAAGGTGATGTTGGGCGGTTCTAAAAGTCAGTATTTCATTAGTATGTGTATCCATATCAATTTTTGGCGAAATCAACCAAGCGATATTGGATAGCACTTTCGCTCCCGTAGTATTGAACTCAGCATATCCGTTCCCGGAATACACAGTCCCTTTCCAGAAGGTTCTGCCACTCTGAGCGATATTTGTCCATCCGGGAAGACTCAAATTGGTTTTATCGACCACTGCTTGGAAATCTTGGGAGAAAAAAGGGACTGAGCTTGGCGCAGTCATCGCCACATCTTTTTCGGAACGGGCTAGCAACTGATAATCCGAACCGAATTTGGTCAAAACTCCTCTCACCGTTCCGCTGCCAGCAGGAACCATCTTTTGGGCAAAATTAGCATAACTACTAGTCCTAAAAAGTATCTGATTTCCAAATTTATCTATCAAACTCCAGTTAGTCGCGCCACCCACATTATTGGTCTCTTCAAAATAGTGTCGGCCAATTGCCACCTCCATAAACTGAACATCAGACAATTCAATCAAAGTGTTTAAGCTTGCATCAGAAACTACATCTGGAATCGTAAGACGCCGCACCAAAACGTCCTCCCCTAAAGTAGTACAGGACGCATGAAGTACATTTTTATAGTCATTTTGAGACAGTCGGCCCACCGCACCTTCGTTATAAGAGTTGACATAAATTCCTCCGATGCGCAGACTTCCATAGTTGATATCCGTGTACTGATTTTTTAGTTTTACGTATACTTTATTTCCTATCCTAAAATCAATGTAAGTATTACTAGCATCTACAGGTACGCTAAACCCTACTGCAGGAGTGGTAGTTGTTCCTAAAGTCTGTAAAGAAATAGCTTTGAAAAAATTACCGTTTTCATCACTGGAAACCACATAGGCTTCAATGATATCATCGTAAGTGTATTGTGTAACAATCGCACCGGCCTTAATACGAATTTCCGCTACCGTTTTATTTAAGGCAAAATCTGGCTGCGTGCAACGCAGTTTGGGTATCTCCGTCGCGTCATTTGCACAGCCAAAGAAAACAGCGGTAAATACCGTCAAAAAAAGGAAGCAGTAGAAAGTAGATTTCATAAGACGGGTTTTTAATATTTAAAAATTGAAGTAGAGGTTAACGAAATAGGTTCTTCCATAGCCGTAAAAATATTTGTTCCCAAAAGAGGGAGTTCCACTGGAAACGTCCTGATTGAGTTGTCTGAAATTAGCATTTCTCGCTTGCTCGTAGCCACCCGTTTTATAAGTACTGGCAAGTACATTATTAACGCTCGCGAAAAGCCCTAGATTTTTTCCTTCAATTCGCCACGATTTACCTCCTACAAGATTCAGCAATACCACCGGATCAAATTTTTCCTGCTTTAATAACTCCCTCGCTCTTTCTTCTGTGGCTTCCGGAAATGAAAAACCGCTAGCAGGATTAGTATAAAAACCATCTGTCCGTACTATTGGCGAAATATCGATATAACTATCTGCCAAGTAATTAATATTGATTCCTACCCACCAATATTTAGGGTCTCTATACTCAATTCCCAAACCGTAAGCCTGTTGTGGCATGCCAGCTTGTTTGTATTTTTTTAGAAGCGCAGTTCCAAAATCGAATGACGGATTTGTATTTTCAACAGTAGCAACAGCATCGTTATTGATACTCACGTTGGGATTGCTGTCATAGGTAAACAGACCGTATCCTGCTAGAAAACTTCCTTTTATTGTACTGGTGACTTGATATTCAAAACTGAATTCTCCACCGATATTCTTTCGGTCTAAATGAGTCAGTGTTTGGCTTACAAAAGCATTTGTATTCGTATATCCTGAGCCATTATCAAAAATACCTTCGGCATAAAAAAAGGAGGTTTTCGTCGCATTTTTTATTGTCGAATAATAAGCCGTCAATCGCACTTTTAGTTTTGGCGACCGAAAAACATAGGTCGCATCGAGGCTGTTTAAAGCTTCATTTTGTAATCCGTCCACAATAGAATTATTCAATCGTGCGTTCGGGAAGGTATTACGGATTGTGGGTGCTTTAGACAAATGCGCCCCGTTTAAATTAAATGATTGCTTGCCTGAAATTTTAAATAGAATTCCGCCTTTAAAACCAAAATTCTCAAAGGGTACTTTCTCGCTTTTACCGAATGAAATCGTTTCATAAATTCCATTTTTATACATGCCCTCTCTCTGGTAGTTTGTACTAGAGAAGAATTGTGCCAAATAGAAATCAATTTTATCATACGAAAATTTAAACTGTGTAAATGCATCAAAAATAGTGGCTGCATACTTATAATTGTACCCATAGGCATCCCCTACAACTACCTGCCTGTTTGGGTTATTCAAATCAGATTGAGCCTGATTACCGCCATAAAAACCATCAATATCCTCAAAATAGGCTCCGCCCAGCAGGTCCAAAAGGAGTTGGTAGTTATGCGATTTCAAATTCCGAAATGACCCGCCCGCATTCATAATAAGGTTTTCATTTAGTTGCGTACTAAAATTAGAAGAAGCCACCACCATTTTATCGTCTGTTCGGTCCTCGTACAACACGTAGTGACTTTTAGCTGCTTCATAGCCCATGATATTTCCATTGGAATCCATTACCGGATTTTGGTTGGCCCGATACAGGGAATTCCAATCAATTTGAGGATTTGCTAAAAACTGAATGCGACTCTTCTCGGCATTTTCACTATCCGGCGTAAAAGCGCCCGAATATTCTCCCACGTCTTTGCCATACATGGAACTATAATAACTGGGTAGTTTTCTAAAATAAGTTGGATCTGGACTGTTGGCATTTTGATAATCAAGATTGCTGTTGCCTATTTTGCCGAACTGAACCATCACGCTGGAATTAAGATTGCTGTGATCATTGATCTTAAAATAATGATTCAGCATCAAGATTGGTTCTTCGATAGTTTTTACTCTAGCGTTTCTTTTCTTCCCGTTCTGATATCCCCAATAGGAATTATAGGTTTCACTGGTTAATTCAGTTACCTCAGTGCTATTTGGCGAATTCTTCCCTCGACTGTTTGGAGTGTAAAATCCAGTGAAATTGAGAGAATGATTGTCGTTTAATTTCTTTTCGACACTCAAAAAAAGAGAATTTCCATCGTAAGTCGTTCCTTCAAAATAGCCTTCATCAGCATATCGTTTTCCTGCCGAAACTACGAAGGCCCAACCGCTGTTATTCATTCCTGAAGCGAAGATGCCCATCATACGCCCGCTATAATTAGTGTTGGTTCCCGAAACAGTAATTCTTGTTCCTGTTCTATAAATGGAAGCGCGGGTATTGATTTCCTGAGTCCCTAATATTCCACCAAAAGTATAATCGGAGGGGGCAGTACCAATAGTAAATTCCTGATTTCGCGTGGCATCGTTTAGTCCGCCCCAATTGCCCCACTGCGGCCTGCCATCATACGATTTATTCATAGAAACCCCATTGATCATAGTCATTGCATTTTCACTGTCTAGTCCTCGAATCCGGAAACGAGCCTGACCCCAATTGAAAGCGGCCGCTTGCTGAAAAGCATCTCTGGAAGACTGCAACAATCCTGAAGTACTCTCTGAACCGCTATTGTCGTCAGTTAATTCATTTTCAAAAAGTCGAATTAAACTCCTTTGCTGGTCTAAAACCTCATCTTCTTCTAGCATTATCATACCTAAGTCCAATAGTTGTCCTGTCTCGATTGTCACCGGAAACAGCGCATCTTTGTAGCCCTGACTGTGAAAAAGCACCAGTTGATCACCCCGAACTAAGTCGTCAAAATTGAATTTTCCATCTAAGGCGGTCAGCTGCATGACATTCGTGTTTTGAATAGAAACAACCACATAAACTAAAGGCCGCTGCGTTTTGGCATCCAATACCGTCCCTAAAATTCCCGTTTTCTTTTGTGCGGAAGCAAACACCATTTGTAAAGTAGCAAAAAATACTAACCCAGCTTTTTTCATAAATCTATTTTCTTTATCACTGTAATAAGTCCGCCGACGATTTGCGAACTTAATCTCTTTAAATAGGATTGGCTTTAGTACCGAACTTAAAAAAATATCCAAATTAGGATAGCGCATCGGCAATAAAAAAAGTATTTTGAAAAATTTGGTTTAAAACCAAAAAGGCCTAGTTTGACACAATTCTAAAAGTGGTATTCTGAAAGGCAAAGAATAACTCTATTGTTTTATTTCAAGTTATAAATGTAATTAAAATTTAACAAAATTGTTAATATTTTATTAAATAATATTTATTTATGTTAATTAGTATGATTTTTTAACGACAAATCTATCCAAATACCGTAAATATGACAAAGACAGGTGTTTTAGCAAAAATCAAATTATTATTTGTAAAGTATCTTTACTTTTCAGCGAAAGGTAAATAAGCTCATTTTTAAACTATTAAGGAATTAAGACTGATATGAATTGATAATTCCTTTTGTTTACTTCGTACTTATAACTCTTTTAAAACTAATATAATAACGAATCTATTAGGTATAATTATCAAGAATAGATCTTCCATTTATCCCATACTTGTTCTCGATAAAATCTTTATCTCATTACATTATATAAACAATACTTGAAATGACGAGTTTTAAATTAAAATCGACTCCTTTCGCCGGAACGTCTTTTTAGTTTATCCAGAATTTGTTTCGGGCAAAGTATATTGTATAATAACTTCTCGATACCTCACGCTAAAAAGCTTCATAGTCGGAGTAATATGCATCGAGAAGTTTTACTTTATCTATAAGTTGATTGCTTTTTTCTGAACACTACTTTGAATCGCTGCTTCAATAATTCGCATGACCCTCAGTCCGTCTTGTCCAGTAACAGGTTCTTTTTTATCGTTTGCAATCGAATCATATACCCCATCAAAAAAGTCGTAGTAATTTCCCTGTAGTGTCGGTATTTTACCCTGCACTACTTTGCCGTCAATTACGGTATGCAAGAGTCCTTCTTTTTCAATAGACTCGGTTCCCCAACTGTCCAGATTTGGTTTTTTGCCCAATTTCAAATCGTCTTCCTGCACATCACCGCGCGGTTTCAGGAACGATCCTTGTTTACCATGAATAGCGTAAGCCGGAATCGCTTCTCGAACAAAAAAGCTCGCTTTTAAACGTACCCGTATTTCAGGATAATATAATGAAATGTCAATCCAATCATCCACCAAAGAGTGTTCCCGTGTCGTCCGAATATCGGCATAAACAGCTTGCGGAAATCCAAACAAATAGACCGCCTGATCAATTAAGTGCGGCCCTAGGTCTTTCAAAATACCAGCTCCGGCATTAGCCGTTTCTTTATGTTGCTTGGGACTTAAAAGGGGATTATAGCGATCAAAATGAAATTCGGCTTCCACTATGTCGCCTAATACACCATCTAAAAGAACTTGACGTACCGTTTTAAGATCGCTGTCCCACCTCCTATTTTGGAAAACCGACAGTTTCACTCCTTTTTCTGTAGCTAAGGCAACCAGTTCCTCTGCTTCAGCCACCGTGGTGGTAAACGCTTTTTCGACTATGGCATGTTTCCCCGCCAACAGCACTTTTTTAGCATATTCAAAATGAGTTCCCACAGGCGTATTCACGATGACCAACTGAGCATCAGATGCCATAAGGTCCTCCAAAGTGGAAAAACTCTTCACGCTGGGGTAGTCTTGTTGAATCAACTTTTTACTTCGCTCCCAAGAACCAAGCAGTTCAAATCCAGGGTGGAATTCCAAAAATGGTGCATGGAATACTTTTCCAGACATACCGTAGGATAGTAAGGCCGTTTTTATTTTTTGCATAATTTTAATTTTTCGAGGTACGGTTTTTTACCACATATAGACATGGATTAATTTTAATTAAGATGAGAAAGCTGCACTTTAACATAGAACATACTTGTTCTAGACAAATTTTTTAAGCACATAAGCGACATCAGTTCATTTAAGCTTAGCTTTTAAGAATTAAAATATTTTTAAAAGCTAAGCTTAAATTATTTCGTGTTTTCGACATTTGATTTCGTATAATATAGCTATACTATGTCAAAAAAGTGAAGCGCCTTGTAAGGCTCATAAATTCTATGCTTCTATGTATTTAAAAAACGAAACAGCCTCAACTTTTCTAGATTGCTTACTAATTAAAAACAGCAGCGATATAATGAAAGTCTCAGCTTATTTTATTTTAGCGCGTTCGTACTGTTTTGGCCAAGAGACATCTTCATTTAAATCTCGAGCAAAGGTTAATGCTAAATAAGGATTCCTTAGAGATTCTCTAGCAAATAAAACCAAATCCGCTTTTCCAGAGCTAATAATTTCTTCTGCTTGATGGGCTTCAGTTATTAGACCTACAGCTCCAGTGAGGACTCCACTTTCTTTTTTTATTTTTTCAGCAAATGGCACTTGGTAATTAGGAGCTACAGGAATCTTTTGATAAGGTACCAAGGCACCAGACGAAACATCAATTAAATCAACTCCTTTTTCTTTTAAAATTATCGAAAGCTGTACAGATTCTTCTGCATTCCAACCTCCATCTGCCCAATCTGTGGCCGAAATACGAACAAACAACGGCAAGTCTTTTGGCCATTCCGATTGTACTGCTTCGAGCACCTCAAGTGTCAGACGAATTCTGTTTTCAAAGCTTCCTCCATACGCATCCGTTCTAACATTGGATAAAGGAGAAAGAAATTGATGCAGTAAATACCCGTGAGCCGCATGAATTTCCATAACCTGATACCCTGCTTTTACCGATCTTAGAGTTGCTGCCTTAAAATCAGCAATCACTTTATGAATGCCATTTTCATCTAATGCAATAGGTGCTTTTTCTGATTCATGATAGGCAATCCCACTAGGAGCTACTGCATCCCAACCTCCTTGATCTGCGGCTACTTTTCGTCCACCATTCCATGGAGATGCTGCGCTAGCTTTTCTACCAGCATGAGCCAATTGAATTCCAGGAACTGAATTTTGACTCACAATAAATTGATTTATTTGCGCTAGCTTTTCTATATGCGCCTCTTTCCAAAGACCTAAATCTTCTGGAGAGATGCGTCCTTCTGGAGAAACACTAGTGGCTTCTTGGATTATTAACCCTGCGCCACCCGCTGCACGACTACCCAAATGTACTAAATGCCAATCATTAGCAAAGCCATCGACAGCTGAGTATTGACACATAGGCGAAATAGCGATTCGATTTTTAAGAGTAATGCTTTTTATGAGTAGAGGGGAGTATAATATTGATGACATAATGATGAATTTATAAAAGATGAGTTAGAAATTTGATTGTTCTAAATTCCGCCCTGTAAAGTTACGCGACATCCGCTTAAGTAAAAAACCCTATGGTATAATTATTGACTAAGCAATTGTAAAATAGGACCATTATAAGACTTTCAAAATAAAATAGAAAACCCTACTTTTGTGCAATTCAAATAAGAACTTAAAATAAAAAATGGATATATTTATCAAGCTTTCGCAATTTTTAATGAGTTTATCATTACTAATAGTACTTCACGAATTAGGACACTTTATTCCGGCTAAATTATTTAAAACGAGGGTCGAAAAATTCTATTTATTTTTTGACGTTAAATATTCTTTATTAAAAAAGAAAATTGGCGACACAGAGTATGGCATCGGTTGGTTGCCTCTAGGAGGATACGTTAAAATTTCAGGGATGATTGACGAGAGTATGGACAAGGAACAAATGGCTTTACCACCACAGCCTTGGGAATTTCGCTCTAAGCCAGCATACCAGCGTTTAATTATCATGTTAGGTGGGGTTACGGTGAACTTTATTTTGGCCTTCATTATATATATCGGGATGGCCTTTGCTTACGGAGACACTTATATTGCCAATGCAGATTTGAAAGACGGTCTGTTAATTGAAAATCAAGCCATGCTGAACGCCGGTTTCAAAACAGGTGATAAAATCATTTCAGTTGACGGTACAAAAATCGTTAAGTTTGACAATGACATCAACATAAAAGTTGTTTTAGGAAAAGAGATTCTTATTGAAAGAAACGGAAAGCAGCAAACCATCAAAATGCCTATTGACATTATAGATCAATTGTCACAATTTGAAAAGACTCCTATCGTAGGGATCAGAATGCCGTTTGTCATTGGTGCAGTTACTGACGAATCTAGCAATAAAGAAATGCAGCCAAAAGATATTGTGACGGCCCTTAATGGACAACCTACAAGGTATTTTGACCAGGCAAAAACCATATTAGAAAATAACAAGGGGAAAACCATTTCTGCTACGGTATTGCGCGATCAAAAAGAGAAAGAAATCCAAGTTACAATTAACAACGACGGAATGTTAGGCGTTCAGCTAGGTGGCCTAAGTTTTGATTCTATGGAAAAACTAGGCTATTATAAAGTAAGTAAAGAAGAGTTCGGTTTCTTAGCATCCATTCCCGTAGGAATCATAAAAGGAAAGAATCAAGTGGTAGGATATGGAAAACAGCTAAAAATGATTTTCAGTCCTAGCACAGGAGCTTACAAACAAGTAGGTGGTTTTAAAGCCATTTTTGATATTTTCCCAAGTACTTGGAGCTGGGAAACGTTCTGGACTATCACGGCTTTATTATCAATCATGCTTGGAGTAATGAACTTATTACCTATTCCAGCACTCGATGGGGGTCATGTTATGTTTTTATTATATGAAATTATTAGTGGCAAAAAACCAAGTGATAAGTTCCTTGAGAATGCACAAATGGTTGGTTTCGTATTACTTATATCACTGTTGTTATTTGCCAACGGAAACGATATTTACAAAGCAATTGTAGGGAAGTAAAAAAAAACAAAAAAAGTTTAATTTTTGTTTGCACAAATCAAATGATAGCCTATCTTTGCACCGCTTTACAACTGTAACAAACGTTACAATTTATCGCTCAGTTTCCTTCTTAGCTCAGTTGGTTAGAGCATCTGACTGTTAATCAGAGGGTCCTTGGTTCGAGCCCAAGAGAGGGAGC
>JBLIKD010000069.1:0-10397 GCA_047636275.1 Flavobacterium sp.
CCTCCTTCGTCGAAATTACAGGTATTCGCAAAAATAAATTTTAGCTTCGTAAAACCAAATACTAATTATAGCTGTCTATTACTTATATCCATACCGCACAAAACTGCGCCGAAATGAACTTCTCCCCCTATTCCAAAAATAAAATCAGAACGTCTATTGTTAAGGAAAATAAAGGATGCTGATGGTACTGCTATCCTTTACTTGCGCTCTGATAAATCAGTTCAAAGAAAGTCCCAAAAACAGAAAAACGAGGACAATTGCTTAAGTCATCACCTTTATTGAAGGAGTAAATGAAGACTACAAAAACAGCAAATCAGTGGCTTGCGGGATCACTGATAAAAATGAACGTGATAGTATCGGAACGACCTCTTTGTGGCATTTTTCTGAAAACAATACTATTGCTAAGTGCGGCTTTTATCTAAGTCTTAAATTTAAAAATAAAGGAATCATTCGAATACCGTAAAGTACCCTATTGATTTTAGCTTTAGCATATTAAAAAAAATATAATAGAGGCACTTACATACAATAAAAATGAGTTTTCTAAAAAATTATTAAAAAAAAACTGGATACCATTTTATGGAGCATAGAAAAGATGAAGCTACTATTTCAGATAGTGTTTATGAACTTGTACATGACCATGCCCAACCAATTTCATGATGACTGTGACAGTAGAATAATGCTCTGTGTAAAGATTTCTAAAAAGAACCTTGTATTACAGTAAATGGAAGACGAACTCAGCTAATTTAGAGTGCATCTTGAAAAAAGAACACGACTAACGACCCGTTGAGTAAACAATAGAGTCAAAATCGCGTTATGTAGTCAGTTTGGTAATACCTTTGGCAGGTATACACCGCAACGTTAAATACTTACTTTTTTTAATAAATTAATCTAAACGAACCTATTTTAAAGCGATTGGTTTATAAAAAAACTAATCCACATTTTAAAAAAGGGTGTTATCGGATGTTTTAAAAAAATAATAGACTTAAAAACAGATGGTTAAGGTAAATTAAAGACATAAATTAAAGAGCTGATGACACTATTAACAAAAAAATAAGTCTACATTTGTATATACAACTAAATAATGTGTTACATTTGTATAAACAAATAACCCAGATGTTGGTATGAAAATTGAAGACGTTATAAAGACTACGACCATTTTAAATAATTCAAAGCGAATTATTTTGAATGTATTGTATGCTCAAAACGTAATCAACGAGAAATTCAATGAGGTTTTGAGACCTTATGATCTTTCAGGGGAGCAATTTAACGTGTTGCGAATACTAAGAGGGCAAAAGGGAAATCCAGCTAATATGAGTGTCATTCAGGAGCGAATGATAGCCAAAACGAGCAACACTACCAGACTGGTAGACAAACTATTATTGAAAAAGTTTGTTACCCGTAAAGTTTGTTTAGAAAACAGAAGAAAAATAGAGGTTTTGATTACGCAAAAAGGATTACTCGTCTTAGAAGAATTAGAACCTAAAGTGGTTGAGCACGAACAGCACTTCTCTAAGAATTTGAATACAGAAGAATTAGAGCAGTTGAATAGATTACTAGAAAAATACAGAAATCAGTAAATACAATTAAATTATGAATACTTTCCTAGAAAATCAGAATTGGAGATATGCAACAAAGAAATTTGATGCAACAAAAACAATAACTGATGAAGATTTGAATACCATCAAAGAAGCCATACGATTGAGTTCGTCTTCTTTCGGATTACAACCTTATAAAATTTTTATTATCGAAAATCCAGAATTAAGAGCAGAAATAAAAGCTGTAGCATGGGGACAAGCTCAGGTTATTGATGCTTCACATTTATTGGTATTTGCAAGTAAAATTAACATAGGCGATGAAGAGGTAGATGATTACGTTAAAAACACTAGCATCACAAGAGAAGCCTCTCTAGAGTCATTAGACGGATATGCTAATTTTATTAAAAGCTACATAAAACCGTTAACAGAAGACGACAAAAATGTGTGGACATCAAAACAAACCTATTTAGCTATGGGTAATTTACTGAATGTTGCAGCTGAACTTAAAATTGATGTTTCTCCTATGGAAGGTTTTGTTCCTGAAAAAGTGAATGAATTATTAGGACTGGAAAAATTAGGTTATACCGCTTCTCTTTTAGCGCCATTAGGTTATAGACATGATGAAGATGCTACTCAGTACTACAAAAAAGTTAGAAAATCACAAGAAGATCTATTCGTTACAATATAATTATTAATACAAATGAAACAAGTAAAACAAATGAAAAATTTAAAAGCAATTGCATTAGCATTAACGGTAGTATTCTCTACTTTATCGGTAACGGCGCAAACAAAAAAAGTAGATGCTTCAAAAAGCAGCATCAATTGGGTTGGAAAGAAAGTAACAGGACAACATAATGGAACTGTAAGCGTAAAAGAGGGTACTTTAATCTTCAGGGGAGATAAATTAGCAGGAGGTAATTTTACTGTTGATATGCCAACATTAACTTGTACTGACCTTTCAGGTGACTCCCAAGGAAAACTAAACGGTCACTTGAAATCAGAAGATTTCTTTGGTACTGAAAAATTCCCTACTTCTACTTTAGTTTTCAAAACTGTGGCAGCTAAGGGTAAAAACATATATGCTATAACTGCAGACTTGACTATCAAAAATAGTACACATCCGGTAGCATTTGATATTACCGTAAATGGAAATACCGCTACAACAGCTTTTAAAGTTGACAGAACAAAATACGATATTAAATATGGTTCAGGGAGCTTCTTTGATAATTTAGGAGATAAAGCAATATCTGATGATTTTGAATTAGCAGTCGCTTTAAAATTCTAATCTTTCACAAAATAAGCAAATAATCCCCAGCAAGCAGTTGTTGGGGATTATTAAAGTAAATCGTAAAGAAATATAACAAAAAAAGTTAAAAAATTAGCTTTTTTTTATTCGTTTCCGATTGAATAACCAAATTACATTAATACATTTGTAGCATGAGCACAACAACAAACAATACTTGGTGGTGGAACAATTTACGTCAGACGTCGTGAACTAAGCTCCTATGGTATTATCAACTATAAATATAAAAGGCTTGTCATCACGACGAGCCTTTTTTTTGTGTTTATTTATTTTAAAAATCACTTAAGACTTTAAACCTTAAATATTAAACAAATTGAAACCTTTCCTATTTAAAACAAAATACAAGCAAATACTTGCTGATACCATAACTCCGGTTAGTGTATATTTCAAGATACGCGATAAATTTCCCAACAGTCTTCTACTAGAAAGTAGTGATTATCACGGAAGCGATAACAGTTTTTCGTACATCTGCTGCAATCCTATCGCTTCTATAAAAATAGAAAATGAAATAATTTACAAAACGTTCCCTGACGGTACCGCAGAAAAAGTAGCTATCGATGCGAACACGAATATTCCAGAAGTGATTCAAGAGTTTTCAGGGCAGTTTAAATCAGAAAAAAACGACTTTAAATTTATCAATAATGGTTTGTTTGGATATATTTCTTATGACGCCGTTCGGTATTTTGAAAAAGTGACCATTGCTAAAAAAGACAATAGTATTTCAATACCAGACGTCTATTATGCGGTATACCAAAATATCATTGCAATCAATCATTTTAAAAATGAAGCGTATCTCTTTTGTCATAGTTTAGACGGGAAAAATAATATTTCTGAAATTGAACAATTATTACAATCTAGAAATATTGCGTCCTATAAATTCACAAAAGAAGGCGAAGGCTTTTCAAACTTGACGGATGAAGAGTTCAAACATAATGTGGCTTTAGCCAAAAAGCATTGTTACAGAGGAGATGTATTCCAATTGGTCTTATCCCGTAGATTTACCCAAGGCTTCAAAGGAGACGAGTTTAATGTTTACAGAGCGTTGAGAAGCATCAACCCTTCCCCTTATTTATTCTTTTTTGATTATGGGGATTTCAAAATATTTGGTTCTTCACCTGAAGCACAAATTATTGTAAAAGACCGTAAGGCCGAGATCCATCCTATCGCAGGAACTTTTAAAAGAACAGGTGATGATGAAAAAGATGCAATACTAGCCAAAGAATTATCCGAAGATAAAAAAGAAAATAGCGAACACGTAATGTTGGTCGATTTGGCCCGTAACGATTTAAGCAGGAATGGTCATACTGTGACCGTAGATAAATACAGGGAAGTACAATTTTTCTCCCATGTAATTCATTTGGTTTCCAGAGTCACCGGACATTTACATGAAAAAGCCAGCACCATGCAAGTAGTCGCCGATACTTTTCCAGCAGGAACATTAAGTGGAGCGCCAAAACATCGGGCTATGCAGCTAATCGAAGAGTACGAAAAAACAAATCGTAATTTTTATGGAGGTGCCATAGGTTTCATGGACTTTGAAGGAAATTTTAATCATGCAATTATGATTCGAACTTTCTTGAGTAAGAATCACCAATTACACTCTCAAGCTGGAGCTGGAATCGTTGCCGGATCAGATGAAGAAAGCGAAATGGAAGAAGTGTATAATAAACTCCGTGCGTTGAATAAAGCACTGGATTTAGCAGAAACGATTTAAAAAAATAAATTTAAAGATTTAAAGATTGTTCTCTATCCAAATTTTTCAATCTTTTAATCACTCAATTTTTCAATAATGAAAACAAAAAAAGTATTAGTTATAGATAATTACGATAGTTTCGTTTACAATCTGGTCCATTATCTGGAAGATTTAGAGTGCGAAGTGACCGTATACAGAAACGATGAGTTTAATATCGATGAAATAGCAGAATTTGAGAAAATACTGCTATCTCCCGGTCCTGGAGTGCCTGAAGAAGCCGGATTATTGAAAGATATTATTCGGAAATACGGTGCTACAAAAAGCATTCTTGGTGTTTGCCTTGGACAGCAAGCAATTGGCGAAGTCTATGGAGGAACACTATCCAATCTTGAAAAAGTGTACCACGGGATTGCTACAATGGTAAAAACGGTAGTTGATGACGAAGGTCTATTCGAAGGTCTAGGAAACGAGTTTGAAGTAGGACGCTATCACTCTTGGGTTGTCGATTCCACTTTACCCGAAATGCTAGAAGCGACATCCTTTGATGAAAATGGCCAAGTAATGTCTTTGCGTCATAGAACGTTTGATGTGCGCGGGGTACAATTTCATCCAGAAAGTGTGTTAACTCCCAACGGTAAAAAGATTTTAGAGAATTGGTTGAATAGCTAATTCTCCCCCACTAGGCCCTTCCTAAAGAAAGGAAGCAGAAACCATATACTCTGTTGCAATTAAAGTTAATTAAAACAAAACTTTGTGCACTCGTGCCTTCGAGGCAAAAAAACAAACAAAATGAAAAACATATTAAATAGATTAATCAATCACGAAATGCTCACCGCAGCAGAAGCAAAAGAGGTCTTGGTCAATATCTCTAATGGCAGTTACAACCCAAGTCAAATCTCTGCTTTTTTGACCGTCTTCATGATGCGCAGCATCAGTATCGAAGAACTTTCCGGTTTTAGAGATGCTTTATTGGAATTGTGTATACGTGTTGATTTATCGGACTATAACACCATTGACCTGTGCGGAACAGGCGGTGACGGAAAAGACACCTTTAATATTTCTACTCTAGCCTCTTTTATCGCTGCAGGAGCAGGAGTAAAAGTTGCTAAGCACGGTAATTACGGGGTTTCCTCTATTTCTGGTTCTAGTAATGTGATGGAAAAACTAGGGATCAAATTCAGTGATGCTCCTGATTTCTTAGAACGAAGCATCGACAAAGCTGGTATTTGTGTTTTACATGCTCCTTTATTTCACCCTGCCATGAAAAATGTAGGTCCAATCCGAAAAGAATTGGCTGTTAAAACTTTTTTTAATATGCTGGGTCCGATGGTCAATCCATCATTCCCACAGAATCAATTAGTAGGAGTCTTTAATTTGGAACTAGCTAGAATATATGCCTACCTCTATCAAAATACAGATGTGAATGTCACCATTCTGCACTCATTGGATGGCTATGATGAGGTATCTTTGACTGGGCCAACAAAGATTATCACCAGTTCAATGGAAGGAGTGCTAAATCCAGTAGATTTTGGCGTGAATCTCTTGTCACAAAGTGAAATACAAGGGGGACAAACAATTGAAGAATCTGCCCAGATGTTTACCAATATCATCTCTGGTAAGGGAACGGAGGCCCAAAATAATGTAGTTTGTGCCAATGCGGGAATGGCCATAGCAACGACAACGAAATGTACACCGCTCGAAGGGTTCCAAATAGCTAAAGAAAGTCTACTATCTGGTAGAGGGCTAAAAGCGTTAACGACTTTGCAGGAATTGAGTAAAGCAACCTAACCCCAAAAGGGGGAGCTTGGATAGAAATTCAATTATTAAAACTTTAAAATACAAAAATGAACATCTTAGATAAAATAATAGTTGATAAAAGAAGAGAAGTCATTCTCAAAAAATCAATCATTCCTGTTTCTCAATTAGAAGCCTCTGTATTTTTCTCAAAAAAGACTATATCCTTAAGTCAAAACTTAAAAAATAGTACTACTGGAATTATTGCTGAACATAAGCGTCGTTCACCATCAAAGGCAGAGATAAATTATAGTTTTACAGTTGAAGAAGTAGTAAAAGGATATGAAAATGCTGGTGCTTGTGGAATTTCGGTATTAACAGACGGTAAATATTTTGGCGGTTCTTTAGATGATTTACTATTGGCAAGAGCCTCAGTAGCTATCCCTTTACTGCGCAAAGAATTCATTGTAGATGAATATCAGATCCTCGAAGCCAAAGCCTACGGAGCTGATTTAATTTTGCTAATAGCAGCGGTATTAACGAGAGAAGAGATAAAGTCTTTATCGGAATTCGCCAAAGGATTAGGACTAGAAGTGTTGTTAGAAGTACACAATCAGGAAGAACTGGAAAAATCAATTATGCCAACATTAGACATCATTGGAGTGAACAATAGAAACCTAAAAACTTTTGAAGTAAGTTTAGATTACAGCAAACAATTAGCCTCACAAATACCGTCTGAATTTGTGAAAATTTCCGAAAGTGGCATTAGCTCAATTGAAGCTATAACTGAATTAAAACCCTATGGATACCAAGGGTTTCTAATAGGGGAAAACTTCATGAAAACAGAAAATGCGGGAAAAGCAGCCACTGAATTTATTTCGAAACTAAATTAGGGCTAAGAACACAAAAAAATGTTAAATCCATAGTGAACTTAGTGTATTCTTTGTGAACTTTGTTGTAAAAAAGCAATATTTATGAAAGTTAAGATCTGCGGTATGAAATACCCCGATAACATTCTTGAAGTGAGTTCACTCTTACCAGATTATATGGGATTTATCTTTTGGGAAAAATCATCGCGGTATTTTGATGGTACCATCCCTACTCTACCCGGATCGATAAAAAAAGTTGGTGTTTTTGTTAATGAAACACTCCCCATTATTATCCAAAAAGTATTAAAACACGATTTACAAGTTGTGCAATTGCACGGAAAAGAATCGGTAGACTTTTGTCAAGAATTGCGCAGCCAATTACCGAAAGGTATTGAAATTATAAAAGTCTTTTCTATACAAGATGAATTTGACTTTAGCGTATTAAAACCCTTCGAAGAGTTCTGCGATTATTTTCTATTTGATACTAAAGGAAAATTACCTGGAGGAAACGGAACAACTTTCGATTGGACAGTATTAAAAAAATATCCTTCGACAAAGCCGTTTTTTCTCAGCGGTGGGATAGGACTAGAAGAATTAGAAGCAGTACAAGAAATAACAAAAACAAATCTACCTGTTTATGCTATAGATGTAAATAGTAAATTTGAAATAGAACCAGGGTTAAAAAAAATCAATGATGTGAGGATACTTTGCGAATTGTCCTTACAATAAAACAAAAAAACAAATGAGCTACCACGTAAACGAAAAAGGCTATTATGGTGAATTTGGAGGAGCCTACATTCCTGAAATGTTATATCCAAATGTTGAAGAGTTACGCCAAAATTATTTAAAAATAACGGCTGAGCCAAGCTTTCAAGCTGAGTTTGATTCTCTTTTAAAAGAATATGTAGGGCGCCCTACCCCTCTTTATTTTGCAGAGCGCTTGTCTAAAGAATACAATACAAAAGTATATCTAAAAAGAGAAGACTTATGCCACACTGGTGCACATAAAATCAATAACACCATTGGACAAATTTTACTTGCCAAACGCTTGGGCAAAACTCGTATTATTGCTGAAACTGGAGCTGGACAGCACGGTGTTGCAACAGCAACAGTATGTGCTTTGATGGGATTGCAGTGCATCGTCTACATGGGTGAAGTTGACATCAAACGTCAAGCGCCAAATGTAGCACGTATGAAAATGCTAGGTGCCGAAGTTCGCCCAGCACTTTCAGGTTCTAAAACCTTAAAAGATGCTACAAACGAAGCAATTCGCGACTGGATTAATAATCCAATAGATACCTATTATATTATTGGTTCTGTAGTAGGACCGCATCCTTACCCTGATATGGTAGCCCGTTTTCAAAGTGTTGTATCTGAAGAAATAAAAATACAATTACTAGAAAAAGAAGGAAGAGAAAATCCTGATTATCTGATCGCCTGCGTGGGCGGAGGCAGTAATGCAGCCGGTACTTATTACCATTACCTAGATAACGAAGAAGTAAATATAATAGCAGTTGAAGCAGCGGGTCTAGGAGTAGATTCTGGTGAAAGCGCTGCTACCTCCGTGCTAGGGAAAGTAGGTGTTATTCATGGCGCCAAGACCCTATTGATGCAATCTACGGATGGACAAATTACGGAACCATATTCAATTTCAGCAGGATTAGATTACCCAGGTGTTGGACCTATGCACGCTAATCTTTATGCAACGGGAAGAGCACAGTTTATCTCGATTACAGACGAACAAGCGATGCAATGGGGACTAAAACTTTCTAAAATGGAAGGAATAATTCCAGCAATTGAAACTGCTCATGCTTTTGCAGTTCTGGACGAAATGAAATTCAAGCCCGAAGATATTGTTGTGATTAATCTGTCAGGACGTGGCGACAAAGATTTAAATACGTATATTGATTACTTTAAATTATAAATTAGTTTTCCATAATTAACTAGAGGGGTTATGCTGGCTTTATTTCAGCGCGTTTTCTTTTAGCCTAAAATAATTTCGGGGTAGAAGGAAACGCAATCCATAAGAAGGAAATCTGATTTAAATATAAATTATAAATATAAAAAAATGGAAAATTTATTTGCCTACGGTTCCTTAATGGAAGAAGAAGTACAAAAAACTGTTTTTGGACGAATCCTTCAGGGGATTCCAGAAAAATTATTAGGATACGAAGTAAAAAGGATAGAGATAGAAGAAGAATTTGGACTAGAAAACTATCCAATTATCACTCCTACCGAAGATGATTCAGACTGCATTGAAGGAATAGTCTATGAACTAACCGTTGAAGAACTTCAACTTTCTGACACCTATGAGGGAAACTCCTATAGCCGGATTCAGGTCCCATTAAAATCTAAGCAAATGGTATGGGCTTATAGTGCTAAGCTTTAAGCGAATTAAAAATAGGCTCCAAACAGATGCTACATCTGATAAAATAATCAAAATGAATAGAATAAATCAAAAATTACAAGAGGACGATAAGATACTGTCCATCTATTTTTCTGCTGGATACCCCAATCTAAATGATACGGTACAAATCATTCAGGATTTAGAAAAAAACGGCGTCGATATGATCGAAATCGGATTACCATTTAGTGATCCCTTAGCCGACGGTCCTACAATACAAGAAAGCTCCACTCAGGCACTGCATAATGGAATAAACACACAAGTGTTGTTTGACCAATTAAGAGACATTCGGAAATCAGTATCGATTCCTTTAATTATCATGGGCTATTTTAATCCGATGTTACAATACGGCGTAGAGAACTTCTGTCAGAAATGTGCCGAGATTGGTATCGATGGACTCATAATTCCAGATCTACCGGTTGATGTTTACGCTGATGAATACAAGGTGATTTTTGAAAAATACGGATTAATAAACGTACTATTGATCACACCTCAAACTTCGGTTGAACGAATTAATTTCATAGATAGCGTTTCTGAGGGATTCATATATATGGTAAGTTCGGCAAGTGTAACGGGATCTCAATCAGGATTTGGAAGTACGCAAGAAGACTATTTTAAACGCATCGCCGAGATGAATCTTAAAAGTCCACAAGTAATCGGTTTTGGAATCAATAATAAAGAAACGTTTAATCAAGCGACACAATTCGCCAAAGGTGCTATCATAGGAAGTGCTTTTATCCAAGACCTAACTAAGAATGGAACTGGAAAAATCGCGGATTTTGTTAAAGCAATTCGATAAAAGAACTGACTGAACATTGCCAACAATTTTATATTCACCTCAAATTCGCAAATTGAGCAT
>JBLIKD010000070.1:0-10019 GCA_047636275.1 Flavobacterium sp.
ATGAATTTATTAAGTTGGGATTATCCGAAAGACAATAATTTGAAAACCAAAAACGATATTGATTGCCTTTATCCTGTCACTTGTCTGACTACACTGTCGCTGGCAGAAAAAGATAAATTATTAATATTAGATGTGATTTTAGCGCGAGAATTAGTAAATAATTCAGAGCAATTGGGTAGAATTGGTTTGAGTGCTAACAGAATTAAAAATGTTTTAAAAGAAGTAAGAGAGTTAGTTAGATGCATTTGAAAGAAGTTTTTTTTTAATTTTAAAAACGAAATCATGAAAGTAAAATTTATAGGGGCGGCAGGAACCGTGACAGGTTCAAAAACATTAGTTGAAAGTAATGGAGTGCGCATTTTAATAGATTGCGGACTGTTTCAGGGAATAAAGCCTCTCCGGGAGCTGAATTGGCAGCCATTGTCCGTTTTGGCTTCCACTATTGATTTTGTACTTCTAACGCATGGCCATTTAGATCATTGCGGTTGGTTGCCAAGACTAGTCGATCAAGGCTTTAAAGGTAAAATATACTGTTCAGGTCCAACAAAAGAAATTGCAGAACTAATTCTTTTAGACAGTGGTAAAATACAGGAAGAGGAAGCTGAAAGAGCCAACAAAGAAAAGTATTCTAAACACGAAGTCGCAGAACCGCTATATGATGTAGAACAAGCCAGGAACGTTTTTCCGCATTTTAAAGTCATTAAAACAGATGAAGTAGTGCTTTTAGATGCTGAAATTTCTGCTGTTTTTGTAAATGCTGGGCATATCATAGGGGCATGCAGTATCGAGTTAACGATCGAAAATAAAACATTAGTTTTTTCAGGAGATATTGGTCGAGATAACGATGTTTTAATGTACCCACCTACAAAGCCAAAAAAGGCAGATTATGTGTTTCTGGAGAGTACCTATGGAGATCATCTGCATTCTGACAGTGATCCCAAGCTAGAATTAGAAACGTATATTACTAATACATTCAAGATGGGAGGGACGGTCTTTCTACCAAGCTTTGCAGTAGAACGTGCGCAAATGATTATGTATTTGTTATGGCAACTAAGAGAAGAGGGTAAAATTCCTGACGTTCCCTACATTATGGATTCGCCTATGGGAGTGAGTGCTTTTGATATTTTTTTTGAAAATAGAAAGTGGCATAAGTTGTCTTTAGAAGATTGTATAGCAATAAACAAAATGTTCACTATGATTACTGATTACAAGGAAACTATTGATACAATTTATAATAAAAACCCTAAAGTGGTGGTTGCTGCAAGTGGAATGGTGACTGGAGGAAGGATACTAAGTTATTTAGAACGCTACATTAGTTTGCCTGAAACTACCGTAATTATAGTGGGGTACCAGGCAGAAGGGACTAGGGGAAGAAAATTACTAGAAGGAGCCAAAGAAGTTAAGATTTACGGAAAGTATTATCCCGTTGAAGCGAAGATTGGTGAAATAGAAGGACTATCGGCACATGCAGACCAAAAAGGGCTTCTTAATTGGCTTTCGGAACTAGAAAACAAACCTAAAAAAGTATTTCTGGTTCATGGTGAAAACCAACCTGCAGATGAACTTCGCATAAAAATAAGAGAGCATTATGGATTTGATTGTTTTGTACCTTTGATGGGGCAGGAGTTTGAAATTTAAATAGTTATTGGGTTGATTAATAGTGTTGCCCAAAGAGAAATCTTTGGGCTTTGCTTTGAAATAATCTGCATACAACAGTTTTTTTTAAAAATAATTAGATTAAATCGATTACAAAATTTAAACATCAAAAATATTTAATTAATATGCGGGATAATTTTTTAAAGTGTTCAGTCTTTTCATACGATTGGTCAATCGTTAATTAAAGTTTAAAATTAAACAATAGATTGTAGTTGCACTAATTTATAACTACTTTCACGCACAAATAATTTAAGCAACAAATCCGTAGAATGAATAGTTTTGATTGGAAGAATTTAATAGACCCGCTTTTTTACATTCATTTTGATGTAAACGGAGTGAAGATGGGGATTTATATTGTGTTATTTATCATTTTTGCAGAAACAGGTTTGTTTGCAGGTTTCTTTTTACCTGGTGATAGCTTGCTTTTTTTAGCGGGAATTTATAATAGAGATTTAATAGAAAATGTACTTTTTATAGACAGCAGTTTTATTAATGTATTAATCTTGTCTACTGCGGTGGCAGTGTCTGGTATTCTAGGAAATATAGTAGGGTATTGGTTTGGGTCTAAAAGTGGGTATTATTTGTACAACAAAAAAGATACATTTTGGTTTAAGAAAAAATATCTTGTGCAGTCTAAAGATTTTTTTGACAAACATGGGGGAAGAGCTATTATTTTTGCCAGGTTCTTACCTATATTCAGAACTTTTGCTCCTATCGTTGCCGGAATCGTAACTATGGATAAAAAGAAGTTCATGTACTACAATGTGGTTAGTTCTTTCTTGTGGTCATTTACCTTGATTTTTGCAGGTCATTATTTATATGGTTTCTTACTGGATAGTTATCAAATAGATTTAAAGAATCATATTGAATTAATAATTATTGGTTTAGTAATTTTAACGCTTTCTCCCGTGCTACTTAAGTTTGCTAAAAAAAGCACAAAATCTGACGATTAGAAAAGTCAAGCGAAATAAATGGTAGTATAGTTAAGATATAAAAATAAATTAAAAATCCGTCTCGATTAATCGGGGTGGATTTTTTTATATAAAAGTTTTTGGTAGTATATCATTCTCGGTATGTTTTCATACGTTTGTTTTTCAACTACAGTTTTTTTTTGGAGCAATCAAAGTGTATTCAGGGATTAACATCATTTTAGCATCTGGTGTAGCAATGTCCGCTGCTAAATATACAATATAGTCTAAGTGCATTTTACTTTTTCATATTACAGGAGCATTATATGATAATGTCTAGGACCAAAATAGAAATTAATTTAGTGTTACTTTTATTGCATCGATATAAATATAAAATTCTTCTTGTTACTAAACAATCCAGATTTTTTCACATAACAGGCTTTGCTGGATATCAAATCATTCCAGATATACCAATAGGCATTGTGTTTTAACTTGCGTATTCTATTTTGAAATCAATCAGATCACAATGAAGGTTAACTACATTCATTGGTGTGACGTAGTACCATCTATTGCTATGCGTATTATTTTATAGGGGCTATATTGGCATAGGAGTATAAATAAAAAATCCGTCCCGTTATTAAACGAGACGGATTTTTACATAATAGGTTTTGTTTGATTTTACATCATACCTGGCATACCGCCACCCATTGAACCGCCACCTGCGTTTTCCTCTTTGATGTCAATCAAAGCGCACTCAGTGGTTAATATCATTCCGGCAACTGATGCAGCATTTTCTAATGCAACTCGTGTTACTTTTGTAGGATCGATAATTCCTGCTTTCAGCATATCTACATACTCGTCAGTTTTAGCATTATAACCAAAATCGCCTTTTCCTTCGGCCACTTTTGCAACAACAACAGAGCCTTCAAGTCCTGCGTTTTCAACAATGGTTCTTAATGGAGACTCAACAGCGCGAGATATAATTTGTATTCCTGTCGCCTCATCTGCATTGTCTGGTTTTATAGCGCTTAAGACGCTTTTAGCTCTTAGTAGCGCTACACCACCCCCAGCAACAATACCTTCTTCCACAGCTGCGCGCGTTGCGTGCAATGCATCATCAACTCTGTCTTTTTTCTCTTTCATCTCTACTTCAGAAGCAGCACCAACATAAAGTACAGCAACACCACCAGCTAACTTAGCTAAGCGTTCCTGTAATTTCTCTTTGTCATAATCAGAAGTTGTAGCTTCCATCTGACCTTTGATTTGGTTTACACGATTTTTAATCATGTCAGCTTCACCAGCACCACTAACAATTGTAGTGTTGTCTTTGTCGATAGTTACTTTTTTAGCAGTACCTAACATCTCGATTGTTGTGTTTTCAAGAGTATATCCTCTTTCTTCAGATATAACAGTTCCACCAGTTAGGATAGCGATATCTTCAAGCATTGCTTTTCTTCTGTCTCCAAAACCAGGTGCTTTTACGGCAGCAATTTTCAAGGCTCCACGTAATTTGTTTACAACTAAGGTTGACAGTGCTTCACCATCTACATCTTCAGCAATAATTAACAATGGTTTTCCAGATTGAGCAACTGGCTCAAGAACGGGTAATAATTCTTTCAGAGAAGATACTTTTTTGTCATATAACAAAATATAAGGATCTTCTAATTCCACTTCCATTCTTTCTGAATTAGTTACAAAATAAGGAGAAAGATATCCTCTGTCAAACTGCATTCCCTCAACAACATCAACATATGTTTCTGTTCCTTTTGCTTCTTCAACGGTGATGACACCCTCTTTTCCTACCTTCGCGAAAGCAGTAGCTATTAAATCACCAATTACTTCGTCATTATTAGCTGAAATAGAGGCGATTTGTTTGATTTTGTCTGAATCTGTACCCACGACTTTTGATTGTTTTGCCAAGTCAGTTACAATAGCTTGCACCGCCTTGTCGATACCACGTTTCAAATCCATTGGATTTGCTCCTGCAGCAACGTTCTTCAATCCTTCTTTTACAATAGCTTGTGCTAAAACGGTTGCAGTAGTAGTTCCATCCCCTGCCAAGTCATTAGTTTTTGAGGCTACCTCTTTTACCATTTGAGCCCCCATATTTTCTAATGGGTCTTTCAATTCAATTTCTTTGGCTACAGTAACGCCATCTTTTGTGACTGTAGGTGGACCAAATGATTTTCCAATGATCACATTACGACCCTTTGGTCCTAGAGTAACTTTAACTGCATTTGCCAATGCATCAACACCACGTTTTAATCCGTCACGTGCTTCTATATCAAATTTTATATCTTTTGCCATTTTAAATTTAGCTTTTAGCATTTGGCTCACGGCTTATAGGACTATTCTGTCTTTTAAAGCAATAACCAAAATGAATTGTTAATAATTAATTTATAATCTGTTTTGAACTACTAGCTAATAACTAATAGTCAAAAGCAGTATTAGACAATTGCGAGAATATCCTCTTCTCTCATTATCAAATAATCTTTACCTTCTAATTTCAACTCTGTACCTGAATATTTCCCGTAAAGTACATTATCTCCAATTTTCACAGTCATTGTATGTTCTTTTGTGCCATCCCCAACTGCAACAACAGTCCCTTTTTGCGGTTTTTCTTTAGCGGTATCAGGAATAAAAATCCCTGACGCAGTTTTCGTTTCAGCAGCGACTGGTTCTATAAGAACGCGGTCAGAAAGTGGTTTAATGTTTAAAGCCATGATTTTATTTTTTAATTATATTAGTGCGTATTCAAAGTCAGAAATTGTGCCAGCCTTGTTATACTGACATAATTTCTTATAAAAAATGCCAGCTTTGACAGGCTGGCATTTTTTATAATTTATTGTTATGTATTATTCCGTAACTGGTACTTTTTGAATTGGTGTAACGGGAGCAACTGGAGCTGCACTTTCTGTATTGTCAATGATTTTAGAATCCGTATCGCTTAATGTTCCTGTGAAACTTAAACTTGATAATAATATTAATGCGATTAGGATCGTAGCCAATGTCCAAGTACTTTTATCTAAAAAGTCAGTTGTTTTTTGAACTCCACCCAGCATTTGAGAACCGCCTATGGTAGATGATAATCCACCGCCTTTAGGGTTTTGAACCATTATTACTACAATCAATAGAAAACAAACTATTGCTATTAAAACTAAAAAAATTGAAAATGTACTCATTGTTTAATTATTATTTTGTTGCAAAATCTTAATATTCGTTATACGGTCTGCAAAGAAACTACTTTTTTCTGGATATTTCAATATTAATATCTCATAAGCTTGAATCGCTTTTTGATATTTTTTTTGTTCTAAATACACCTTGGCTAAAGTTTCAGTCATAAGTGAAGAGTGATCATCCCTATTTGTGTCAATTCGAATCGTAGGGGCGATTCCATGTCTAACTGGGGATATCTTAGGGCTATTTTCGATAAACTTATCTATTAACGCGTTTTTTTTCTTTTTACCCTCGTTTTTTGGTGCTGTGTTTTTTTCGTTTGCTCTATCGATGGGCTGTATTCTGGAAAGTTTAAGCCACTCCTGGAAGGAATGTTTTTCGTGTGCTGAGAAATCTAAAGGCGCACCGATTGCTAATTTTTCTTCTATAGGATTTATCGTAGTAGTTGGGTCAAGAGTGGTGATTTCTTTTATTGCGGTTTCAATTGACTGTACTAATGTGTTCTTTTTAGGCTCTAATTTCTGTTGAATAGTAATTATTTCTCCGTCAATGACATCAATGTCTAGCAATTCAAGCGCTTTTTTATCATACAAATCTTTTTGAATCGCAATAAAACGCTCTGAAGTTATGAAATCGAATAGTACCGTTCTGTCATTTGTATGCGCTGCAGTAACTTTCAAAGCAAAATTATACTTGAAACTATTTTCGTTGTATAACCCTTTTAATCGCAATGCTCTTGCACTTTGAAAAAAGGGAAATTCATCTATAACTTTTTCCAAAGCTAGAGTTTGCGCGTCAGAAATAATGTTAGGCTCGTTGATTAAGGAAATATAAGCAGTTACATTCATTTTAAGATTTCAGATTTTTTTATTCTTATTGGATAGGTATGATTACCATTTCGCAAGAGACTCATTAAATATATCTTGTGTAATTCTTTCAAAAATCACTTTAATTGCACTATTCAGAGTGGCTCCAGAAAGTTGTTGAGTAGCTGGATAGTCATAAAAGAATTCAAACGTTTTTTCGAAATTATCTATTTCCTTTTTTCTATTGGTAAACCGAACGTTTACTCTAATACTCAAGCGGTTTTGAGAAGCTTGTTGATCAGCTGTCGCTGTCATAGGACTGATTCTATAATCGACAATTTCGCCGTCATAAACCAGATCTCCACCAGTTTTTACCAGATTGAGATTGGTTTGATTCATGACGATATCTTGCAGTGTAAGCGTAAATGTCCTATCAATTGCAGGTTCAATCAACTCAGCATTATTTTGGAAAAAGTTAACTTGAAATGTTTTTGCATCGATTTTCCCTGTTCCCGTAAAATTATAAACGGAACAACTGCTGAAAATAAATAGCGAAAACAGAGCTATCAAAGAATATTTTTTTTTCATATTTAATTTTAAAAACTTTAGTTTTTGAAAACCTAAATTGTATTTCGATTAAAGTAATAATAGTAATTATTTCAAATATACTAATTTGGATTAGAGAATTGATTTATTAGTTTTTACTTGGCTGCTAATTGACAAGATTCCTTTTGCTAATTTATAAATCGAATTGCTTTATTTTTCGATATAAAGTTCTTTCTGAAATACCTAATTCATCTGCTGCGGCTTTACGTTTTCCTTTATTTTTTTCTAACGACTTTTTGATCATTTCTATTTCTTTTTGTTCCAGTCTCAATACTTCTTCTTCCTCTTCGACAGTTTCGGCAAAAAGATAATCGTCATCATTTTCTTGGTAGGTTTCTTCGTTGTTTTGGCTCGCCATCAAAGCGGTCCTTGGCTCTTCTTCAAAATCTATTTCACTATCATTTTCTTTAGAGCCATATATTTTGGTAATTAGATTTTTGTTAGTTTCCTGAACTTTAGAACTGCCATTTTCCATTAACTCTAAAGTAAGTTTTTTTAGATCATGTAAATCACTTTTCATATCAAAAAGGACTTTGTACAAAATCTCTCTTTCGTTACTAAAATCGCCATCGCTTTTTTTATTTTTTATTACAGAAGGTAAATTGCTGCCTTCAGATGGTAAATAAGATTGTAAAATGGCGGAAGTAATATCGCGATTAGTTTCTAATACTGAAATCTGTTCAGCGACATTTCGAAGCTGACGAATGTTTCCGCTCCAACGAAATTTTTGTAATATTTGGACTGCGCCTTCATCTAGTTTTAGTGGAGGCATTTTGTATTTTGATGCAAAATCAGCGGCAAATTTTCTGAATAATAAATGAATATCATCTTTTCTGTCTCGCAACGGAGGAAGAAGAATGTCAACGGTACTCAGACGGTAATACAAATCTTCTCTGAATTCTCCTTTTTCGATAGCATCAAATAAATTGACGTTAGTGGCTGCTACAATTCGAACATCGGTCTTTTGAACTTGTGAAGAACCCACCTTTATAAATTCGCCATTTTCAAGTACACGGAGCAGTCGAACTTGAGTAGTTAGCGGTAATTCACCTACCTCGTCTAGAAAAATAGTTCCGCCGTTCGCTACTTCAAAATAACCTTCACGAGTTCCTGTCGCTCCTGTAAAAGCTCCTTTCTCATGCCCAAAAAGTTCACTATCAATCGTTCCTTCGGGTATTGCACCACAGTTTACGGCAATATACTTCCCATGTTTTCTATGAGAAAGGGAATGTATGATTTTTGGAATGCTTTCTTTTCCGACACCGCTCTCACCCACAACCAGAACTGAAATGTCAGTAGGGGCAACTTGAATGGCTTTTTCTATCGCACGATTAAGCTTCGGTTCATTACCGATAATCTCAAAACGTTGTTTTATTGCTTGAACTGTATCCATATTTTTTTAATCTGTGGCAAAACATTTTTAATTCATTTGGCTAAATCCAACTGGTTCCCCTTTCAATGTTCCAGATGTGCAAGATGTTATTTTTACATTTACAAAGTCACCAATTTTGTACTTTTCTTTTGGAAAAACTACAGTAATGCTTTGTGAGTTTCTTCCCGAAAATTCTTCAGTAGATTTTTTTGAAATTTTCTCTACTAAAACTTCTACGGTTTGCCCAATAAATTGCTCGGAGCGCAACCAGGCGTGTTTTTGTTGTAAGTCTACAATTTCCTGTAATCTTCGTGCTTTGATATTTTCGGTTACATCATCTTCCATTTTGCGCCCTGCTAAAGTCCCAGGTCTTTCAGAGTAAGAATACATATATCCAAAGTTGTATTTCACATATTCCATTAAACTCAAGGTGTCTTGATGGTCGTCTTCTGTTTCCGTTGGAAAACCGGTAATCATATCCTGCGAAATAGATCCGTCAGGAATAATAGTTCTGATTTTATCAATCAATATCATATATTCTTCTCGGGTGTGTAAACGATTCATTTCCTTCAGGATTCTATTGCTCCCTGATTGAACAGGTAGATGAATGTGTTTGCATATATTAGGATGCTTTGCGATTACGTGTAATACACTTTCATGCATGTCCTGTGGATTGGATGTCGAAAAGCGAATTCTCATTTTTGGAAAAGCAACAGCCGTCATTTCTAATAACTGGTCAAAATCAACAGCCGTTGCTTTTTGTATTTCAGAAGCAGTCGCGAAATCTTTTTTCAATCCGCCGCCATACCAAAGGTAACTGTCTACATTTTGTCCTAGAAGTGTGATTTCTTTGAACCCTTTGTCCCATAAATCCTGAATTTCCTTCATAATGCTTTGGGGCTCACGACTGCGCTCGCGTCCACGAGTAAAAGGGACTACACAAAACGTACACATATTGTCACAACCACGCGTAATGGAAACTAAAGCAGTTATGCCATTGCTCATCAAGCGAACTGGTGATATATCGCCATAGGTTTCGTCTTTCGATAAAATTACATTTATGGCGTCACGTCCTTCTTCAACTTCAGCCAGTAAATTAGGCAAATCTTTATAGGCATCAGGCCCTACAACTAGGTCAACAATTTTTTCTTCTTCTAGGAATTTGTCTTTCAAACGTTCTGCCATACAGCCTAAAACCCCAACTTTCATTTTTGGGTTTATGCGTTTGACCGCATTGTATTTCTCCAAACGTTTGCGAACGGTTTGTTCCGCCTTGTCACGAATAGAACAAGTGTTTACCAAAACCAAATCGGCTTCTTCGAGTGTTTGTGTGGTATTGTATCCGTTTGCAGACAATATGGAAGCTACAATTTCGCTGTCCGAAAAATTCATCGCACAACCATAGCTTTCTATAAACAGTTTTTTAGTGTTTTCGGGTTTGTTTTCCAGTACAAGACTTTCACCTTGTTTGCTTTCTTCAATTATCTTTTCCAT
>JBLIKD010000071.1:0-9999 GCA_047636275.1 Flavobacterium sp.
CTACCACTTACATTAAAACCAAAGTTTTTAAATAATTTTTCATTTCCAAATGATGCTTTTACCCTGTGTTTCGGGGTGTTAAAACCAGCTTCAAAACTTGGATCTTTTGCCTGATCAAATTTAAATTCAGCGTAGTTATAATTAACTCCTACTTCGAAATCTTTATATACTTTTCTAGAAAGACCTAAACCAAAACCAAGTGACTCAATTTCCACTTTAGTATTAGTGTACAATTGAAATGCTCTAAAATTACTGTTTGCAAGAGCATGAACAGACTGAAATCCAGGATCAGCGCTTGGAACACCACTTGGAGAATCTTGGGCTGTACCATATAAAGGAGCAACCACATTAAGATTCCCGATGAAGTCATTGTATATATTGTAATACCCATTGATATCTACAGAAAACCCTTCTATGAACGAGCGATATCCTAATTCAAAAGCTTTTACTTGTTCCGGCTTAACATATTCCACGTTAGTTTTTCTCAATAATGCAGGATTTCCAGATGCTGAAAATGCACCAACTGAAGTTGCAGTGTACGAGTTGTTATAGGCATTCAATCCATTGATTGTTACCGTTTGACCACCTGCAAATGCCTGACCAACAGGAGTGCCAACCGCTAATACTTCGCTATATCTCGTTAAGTTATCTGGATTAGAACCTAATAAAATGGCACTACCTACATTAAATCCGATGTACTGGTCTTGCGTAGTAGGATTTCTAAAACCAGTTTGAAATGATCCCCTAAAGTTATGTCGTCTACTTTCACCACCAGAATATACCAAAGATACTCTAGGCGAAACGTTTCCATCATAATTTTGTGCTTTATCATAACGAATCGATCCTGTAAATTTTAATCGATCGTCCATGAATTTTTTTGTTAACTGCGTATATGTACCATACTCATTGTAATATATTGGTCCATCTTGATCAGTGTATATTCTTCCAAAAGAATTTAACTGATATTGTCTAAAAGAACCTCCCACTTGAATTTCTGCAAATTTTATAAGATCTTTAAAATTGTAATTAGCATCTGAATGGTATATTCTAGAATTGTCTACCAATTTAGATCCTGAAAGCACACTTGCTTCATTAGTAACTTTATTAAAAGCCGATTGAAATCCCGGAGTACCAGGAATTAATCTACCCGTATCAGCAACATTTCTTGCTGCAATATGAGCATTTTCTGGAGTTGACCCATTTAAAGTAGCTCCCGCATAAGTAGCTGCATACTGCCCAAACCAAGTTTTATCATCTTTCCAAACTCTATTAATATTTATACCAGTAAAAAGCATATCGTATGAGTTTCCGCCATCTTCTGAAGTGGTGTAACCCCTTATGAAAAAGTTGTTCCCTTTTATCTCTAACTTATGCTGTTGCATAAAAAAGTTATTCAAATAATACCTATTTGCTCCTTGATAAACCGCATTACCAAACCCAAATTTACTTTGCCAAATAACCTCAACGTCATTAGCAAATGGCTTGTAATGAAGTGAAAAATCGATCTTGGTGTTACTCGCCTTATTATCTGTAAGGTCAACCTCATTGTACCCCGTTCTACTTACATTGTAATTAGGTAATATACTATTAAAAGCAGAAAATTGTGACTGACTTATAGCGCCCGCGCTTAACAAACCTGCAGCAACTCCTTTAATATTTGTAGTAACTTCATCACCGTAAACATTTATTCCGTCATAATTTACATGACTTCTATCTCTTCCAACGTTTGTTTTGTCGTCATAGTTAGTAGCATACCAGTCTGTACCACGCAAATAGGTAAAGTTAGCTTTTGCGGCAAGTTTTGGACTAAATGCATGAGCCATTCTAATTCCATAATCAACATAGTCGTTTGTCCCAGCAGCCTTTTGACTTGTTTGTCCAAATTTTGCGTACGCAGTAATTCCCTGACTTGTGAATGGGCTTTGACTGGTCATAAACAAAATACCATTAAATGCGTTAGCTCCATATAAAGCAGAAGAAGCTCCTGGTAGTAACTCTACACTTTGAACGTCAATTTCTGAAACTCCAATTAGGTTTCCTAACACAAAGTTTAATAAAGGAGAGGCGTTATCCATTCCATCAACTAACTGCATAAAACGCGTATTTGCCACTGTTGCAAAACCACGAGTATTAATAGATTTAAAAGACAAACTACTTGTATTCATTTGTACTTCTTTCATGTTTTCCAAACCATCATAAAAAGTAGCGGAAGCTGACTTTTTAATATCTGCAATTCCCATTCTTTCAATTGTAACTGGGGACTCTAATACTCTTTCAGGAGTTCTTGAAGCTGACACCACAATCTCATTAAGCAAATTCTGCTCATCTTTAAGAATGATATTTACCTTTTGGTTATTAGTCGTAATATTTACTTGTTTTGAAATAAATCCAATACTGGAAATTTCAATCACATAAGGTAATTTTCTTGGAGAGTTTAAAGAGAATTTTCCTTCACTGTCAGTAACTGTACCAGCAGTACCACCAATCACTTTGATGTTGGCACCAAAAATTGGCTGAACGTCACTATCGTTCACCGTACCTGAAATTGAACTCTGAGCAAAACTTATGCTGCAAAAAAACAATGACAAAAAAAGTAAATACATTTTCATTTGGTTTAATTTTATAGATTTAGAGGACTAAAGTACAAATATTTTTAATATTAATAAAAAAACGTTAAAAAATTTTCATTATTGTAATCTTCTTTATCTCATTTTAACTTTTCTTATGTTGCAACTTTATCAATTAAAATTAAAATTGCAGCCGTAAAACACCAAAATACTATGCATACATATTAAATTAGTTAAAAAAATGATTTTATCGTAAAAATTAAGTTGTAAAATTATTTTAAACAAAAAAAAGCAAGATTTTCATCTCGCTTTTTTTTAAAAATATTTATATTAAATTTCTTACTCTACCGTTACCGATTTTGCTAAGTTTCTGGGCTGATCTACGTTACACCCTCTCATCACCGCTATATGATATGATAAAAGTTGTAATGGTATTGTCGTAATTAATGGGGACAAAGCATCAGAAGTTTCAGGTATTTCAATCACAAAGTCCGCTAATTCTCGAACTTGAGTATCGCCCTTAGTTACCACCGCAATAATTCTTCCACTTCTAGACTTAATCTCTTGTATATTACTTACAATCTTATCATAATGACCTTGCTTTGGGGCAATAACCACCACTGGCATATGCTCATCAATTAAAGCAATTGGCCCATGCTTCATTTCCGCCGCCGGGTACCCTTCAGCATGAATATATGATATTTCTTTGAGTTTTAAAGCTCCTTCAAGTGCAACGGGAAAATTATACCCGCGACCCAAATACAGACAATTAGGCGCATCTTTAAAAGTTGCAGCAATTTCTTTTGCATGATCATTAGTCTCCAAAGCTTCTTTTACTTTCTCAGGAATTAATTCTAATTCTTGCAAATACATATGAAAATCCGAAAGAGACAACGTTCCTTTAGCTTTTGCTAAACGCAAAGCGATCATAGTCAATACTGTGATTTGGGTTGTAAAAGCTTTTGTAGATGCAACACCTATTTCCGGACCTGCATGTGTATACGCACCTGCATGAGTTTCTCTCGAAATAGAAGAACCAACTACGTTACAAACCCCAAAAACAAAAGCTCCCCGTTCTTTTGCCAGTTTGACAGCAGCCATCGTATCAGCAGTTTCACCAGATTGTGATATAGCAATCACTACATCATTACTATTTATTATCGGGTTTCTATATCTAAATTCTGAAGCATATTCCACTTCAACAGATATTCTCGAAAACTCCTCAAAAACATATTCAGCTACTAACCCAGCATGCCATGATGTGCCACACGCCACTATAATAATTCTGTCCGCATTTAAGAATTTCTCTAGATTATCCTCCACACCTGACATTTGAATAACTCCCTCATTTGCATGTAACCGTCCCCTGTACGTGTCTTTTATTACACTAGGTTGCTCGTAGATCTCTTTTAACATGAAATGATCGTACCCTCCCTTTTCAATTTGCTCTAAATTCATCTTTAGCTCTTGAATGTATGGAGTAACCAAAGAATCATCTTTAATTTTCCTTACACTCATCGCTTTATGCAATCGAATAACGGCCATCTCACCGTCTTCTAAATAAACTGCATTTGAAGTGTATTCTATGAATGGAGAAGCATCAGAAGCGATAAAGTATTCTCCCTCCCCAATACCAATTGCAAGCGGACTTCCTAAGCGCGCCGCGATAATTTCATTTGGATTTTTTTTATCGAAAACAGCAATGGCATAAGCTCCCACCACTTGGTTAAGCGCTATTTGAACTGCTTTTCCTAATTTAGTATTTTCCTTTTTTTGTACTTCCTCAATAAGGTTAATAAGCACTTCAGTATCTGTATCAGAATGAAAAACATAACCTCTCTTAATCAACTCTAATTTTAAAGGAGAATAATTCTCAATAATTCCATTGTGAATTATTACTAAATCTCCTGAATTAGATAGATGTGGATGTGAATTCACGTCATTGGGAACACCATGTGTCGCCCAACGCGTATGACCAATCCCAATTGTTCCATTAGTAGTAATTTCGTTTGAAGCTTTTTCTTCAAGATCTACGACTTTACCTTTAGTCTTACATAACTTAATGGAATCACCGTCATATATCATTACACCAGCGCTATCATATCCTCTATATTCTAGTCTTTTTAACCCCTTTATTACAATAGGGTAAGCTTCTCTGTAGCCTATGTATCCAACAATTCCACACATATCTTTGAATTAATTAGGTTTTGTGTAATAAATTTCAAGTTTCAATCTTTTGTCTTCTGGAACAGTTGACTTCCCTCCATAAATGATAGTCCCTAAAGGATTCATAACTGATGCCCTAGGTGCCTGTGATAATACCGCTGATGCTGTTCTCAATTTATTAGACGCTGTTGTGTTTATATCTTCGGTAACAACAACTCCCAATCTAATATTAGTAGAATCTTTATTTTGAATAAGAACTCTAATCTGGTTCGTAATTCTTAATTTATAAATTTCATTTCCAGCATTATCTTTAGTAAGAATACCTCCGAATGAAGTTTTTCCATTTTTAGAATTTGAACCTACGCTCGGATCGGTTACATAATCAAAAATAGAGCGATTATTCTCAAAATCATACAAGTATATTCGTTTAGCTACAAAACCGTTTGTCATCGCAGCTCCGTCAACATGAAAAACTAAATTAGCTTCATTTATCAACCAACCATTCTTTCTGATAGTTTCTAACTCGTCAGCAATACCATTATTATCAGCATCAGGACCAAAAAGTTCTATAATAGACAATGAGCCTTCTCCTCCTTTTAGGTATAATTTTTCATCCCCAAGAGTCCTATTAATATTTGCGGGTGTTGTTGCGCTAGCGTATGAAGTTTTTGTATTGCTTTGATCTAATAAACTAACCGTATTCCCTGTAAAATTAAGCACAATCGTCTTTTCGACTCTTGTAGCATCCGAATCTGAAGTATCTACTTTATATTTTATGGTAATTTTTCCTTTTTTAAAGTCTAACAAAGCCATAGCGGAAGGACTACTTCCTGACCTCTCTACTTTAAAATACAACCCTCTAAAATATTCTTTAAAAACATCATTACCCGATAACTTACCTAAAGCCGAGGCATCAATAATTTTGGTTTTAAAATAGCTAGCATTCAAATCCAAACGCATACCCGGAGCGACACGAGTGATTACATCCTTTCCATCTGTAGTTGTTGTAGATTTGTATTGAGCTGCACTAAAGACAAAAGAATCATTTTGACTTGCATTACTAGAGTTGTTCAAACGACTACCTACTTTAACGCCATTAAAATCGGAATTTTGATTCGTATAATATTTTTGTGCTTGTTGAAATCCACCTTCAGGATCTAAATCTCTCATGAAATAACCAGACTCAAAAACACTCAACATAATTTTAGCATCTGATGGTCCATAAATTGAATCCAACTGGTACGTTGCATCCCCATTGCTGTCAGTAGATTTTAAAGTGCTGAAATACGGAATCGTTAAAACGACACTTTCTATTTCCGGATTCTTACCAATGGTCGGATTTCCCGATTCTAAAACTAATTGTGTTGCAAAATTTGCAGTAGTTGTGCCAAAAGCAGGATTGTCGAAAATACCTAAGGCATTTATAGGAAGGTTATTGGACTGTATGGGCCCTATTTTTTGATTGTAAGCAACAACGCTTGATGTATATTTTACAAAATCAAAGTGATTGTCACCGATTAGACCATCTCCAATTGAATTGTAATCTTTATCACAAGAATAAAGGAACACAACACACGCCATTATTAGAATTTTCTTAAAAAAAGAATTATTGTACATATTCGCTGATAAAATTTTAATTTGATAGAACCGTTTCTTGATAAAAATTGGTATACGCTTCCGCGAATTCATCTTTAGGCACGAAAGGTAAAAAAGGTTTTCCTGAAGACTCTATAAATTTTGTTAAACTTGGAGAGAGACTATCCGAAGCAATGATAACAGCGTCAGAATGCTTAATTGTTGCTTTTATAATACTCTCATAGTCCGGTGATTCTAGATCAGCAATAGCATCCAAAGGAACTCCGTCCAATTTAATTTTATTAATCATTTCTGCATCTAAAGTTCCCTCAAAAGACTGACTATAAACTGAAGTAACTATTTTAGTGTCAGAAAATAACGCCTCGTTTTTATAGTAATGCTTCATGTATATTGGTAACATTGCTGCCATCCAGCCATGCACATGAATAATATCTGGAACCCAATTCAATTTTTTCACGGTTTCAACGACCCCTTTTGCAAAGAAAATAGCACGTTCATCATTGTCTGCGAACATAACTCCCTCTTCATCTGCAAATGTTGCTTTCCTTTTAAAATATTCATCATTGTCAATAAAATAAACCTGTATCCGTTCTTTAGGTATACTAGCCACCTTTATTATTAAGGGCATATCCAAGTCGTTAACGACTAAGTTCATGCCTGAAAGCCTAATTACTTCATGTAATTGATGTCTTCTCTCATTAATATTTCCATATCTCGGCATAAAAATTCTGATTTGACCACCTTGGTCATTAATCATCTTCGGCACGTCGTAAGACATCAAGGACACCTCATTCTCAGCTAAGTAAGGCACCACTTCAGATGATACGTATAATATCCTCTTATCTTTCATATTGTAATTTGCTTAATTTATTGTCAATAAAAACCATCCAAAATTACAAAAATTTATGCAGTTATTAACTAATATATTATGTTTGCAGTAAATTTAAATAAAACAACCATGCCTGTTTTCTATGGAAAAGTAGCTTTAATAGAATCTTTAAAATCAATTAAGACCCCAAATTCTACTATTGGTTTCGTCCCCACTATGGGTGCATTACATCAAGGGCATCTTTCGTTAATGCAGCAGTCATTAGTTGAGAATAATATTACCGTGGTTAGCATTTTTGTCAATCCCACTCAGTTCAACAACCCTGAAGATTTATTGAAATATCCACGAACATTAGAATCAGACAGAGCAAAAATAATAGGTTTAAGTCCTAATATTATTTTGTACGCCCCTTCTGTGGATGATATTTACGACGGGGAAGTACTATCCCAACCATTCGATTTTGACGGATTAGAAAATCAAATGGAAGGGAAGTTCAGACCAGGGCACTTCGACGGAGTAGGAACAGTCGTAAAACGCCTTTTTGAGATTGTAACTCCTACCAATGCTTATTTTGGAGAAAAAGATTTCCAGCAGTTACAAATCGTAAAAAAAATGGTCTCAAAAAACAACATTAAGGTCAACGTGATTGGATGCACTATCTACAGGGAATCCAACGGCCTAGCCATGAGTTCCAGAAATGAACGATTGACAGATCAGCAAAGAGAAGACGGGTCTCTAATTTTAAAAACCTTAAATCTTGCAAAAGAAAAATTCAAATCAAATAGCGCCACAGCCGTAACGCAATGGGTGGAAGAATCATTCACCGCAAGAACTTCATTTAAGTTAGAGTATTTTCAAATCGCCGATGAAACGACACTTAAACCTTGTTTGAGGAAAAATAACACTAAAAAATACCGCGCTTTTATTGCGGTTACCGTCAATAACATACGATTGATCGATACCATTTCATTAAATTAATTTACTTTTGTAACATGCAAATTCAAGTATTAAAATCAAAGATTCACCGGGTAAAAGTAACCGGAGCCGATTTAAATTATATTGGCAGTATTACTATTGATGAAAAACTCTTAGTAGCCTCAAATATCATTGAAGGTGAAAAAGTTTCCATTGTAAATATCAACAATGGCGAACGCTTTGAGACTTATGCCATAAAAGGGGCACCTAATTCAGGTGAAATCACTCTAAATGGACCCGCAGCCAGAAAAGTTCAAAAAGATGATATTATCATTATTATTTCTTACGCAACTTTAGAGTTCGAAGAAGCAAAAACGTTCAAGCCTTGGATTATTTTTCCAAATGAAAAAGACAATTCTTTAACATAATTAAAATTAGTTCAGAAATAAATGTATTTTTAACATTACAACACAAAAGACAATAGCTATCGTACCTATTGTCTTTTTTTTATTCTAATTAAAACAATTACACTAGCTATGGCCAAAGTAAAAACTTCCTTTTTTTGTCAGAATTGCGGTTCACAATATGCAAAATGGCAGGGACAATGTAATTCCTGTAAAGAATGGAATACTATTGCCGAAGAAATCATCCAAAAAGAAGAAAAGACAGCTTGGAAAAGCGAATCCACTTCTAAGAGCACAGCCCCAAAGCCTTTAAAAATAAATGAAATAGATTCCACTCAAGAAATCCGAATGGACACCACTGATGCGGAACTTAACCGAGTTCTGGGTGGTGGAATTGTTCCTGGATCTCTTATTCTTTTAGGGGGAGAACCTGGAATAGGAAAAAGTACCCTTTTACTTCAAATATCCTTAAAATTACCTTACAAAACTTTATACGTCTCTGGTGAAGAAAGCCAAAAACAAATAAAAATGAGGGCAGAAAGAATTACTTCGACCAGCGACAACTGCTACATACTTACTGAAACAAAAACCCAAAATATATTCAAA
This sequence comes from Flavobacterium sp., assembly GCA_047636275.1. GTDB lineage: Bacteria > Bacteroidota > Bacteroidia > Flavobacteriales > Flavobacteriaceae > Flavobacterium. The sequence goes on from JBLIKD010000071.1 coordinate 9,084, forward strand.
CAAATTGAAGCTATTGCCCCCGAAATTGTAATCATAGATTCAATTCAAACCCTTCATACCGATTATATTGAATCCACAGCAGGGAGTATTTCTCAAATTCGAGAAACCACAGCAGAACTGATTAAATTTGCCAAAGAAACCAATATCCCCGTTATTCTTATTGGTCATATTACCAAAGACGGAAACATAGCGGGTCCAAAAATATTGGAACACATGGTTGATACCGTTTTACAGTTTGAAGGGGACAGAAACCACGTATACCGAATTTTGCGTTCCCTGAAAAATCGCTTTGGCTCCACAGCCGAAATCGGCATTTACGAAATGTTAGGAAGCGGTTTACGGGAAGTCTCCAACCCTTCGGAAATATTGATTTCGCATAAAGACGAAGAGCTATCGGGTACGGCTATTGCCTCTACCCTAGAAGGCATGCGCCCCTTAATGATTGAAATTCAGTCCTTAGTCAGTACAGCTGTTTACGGAACACCGCAGCGCAGTACAACTGGTTATAACGCTAAGCGACTCAATATGATTTTAGCTGTTCTAGAAAAAAGAGCCGGTTTCCGCTTAGGAGCTAAAGACGTCTTTTTAAATATAACCGGAGGAATCAGCGTAGATGACCCTGCGATCGATCTAGCAGTCGTGGCAGCCATTTTATCCTCTAATGAAGACATTCCCGTTAATAAAGGTTTTTGTTTTGCAGGAGAAGTGGGGTTGTCAGGAGAAGTCCGTCCTGTGAACCGTGTAGACCAACGAATTCAAGAAGCGGAAAAGCTAGGCTTCTCGACTATTTTTGTTTCCAAGTACAATAAAATCACATTAAAAAATGCCGGAATAAAAATTCAACTTGTTGCAAAAATAGAGGATGTGGCGAGTATGCTGTTTGGGTAAGCGCTCTAATCGACAGATAAGCGGAAGC
>JBLIKD010000072.1:0-9997 GCA_047636275.1 Flavobacterium sp.
TACCCTTTATCAGACAATCTTAATATATCACCAAAAACTCCTCTCGCAGTAACTGCAGATCCGGCTCCAGCTCCTTGTATAACAATAGGTCTATCACCATAGGATTCTGTGTATATTTCGAAGAAAGAATCAGACCCCTTCAACCCACCCAAAGCAGTGTCCGAAGGTACGGAAACTAACTTTACTTCTAGAATTCCTTTGTCATGTTGTAAATCTCCTGACAACTCTCCAATGTAACGCAGCACATAATTTGGTTTTTGATCACTTTTTATTTTATCATAAATAGCATCAAATTCTTTTAATTTAGTCAAGAAATCGGCCGCACTTCCTTCACGTAAATGTTCTGGAATTAAATTCTCAATATCTATTTCTTCAAATTCATTCTGCAAATCCAATTCTCTAGCCAAAATCAATAATTTTCTACCCACATCATTTCCACATAAATCCTCTCTTGGGTCCGGTTCCGTGAATCCGCTATCAATAGCTTCTTTCAATATTTCGCTAAACGGGACATCCTTTGACGAAAAATTATTGAATAAATAACTTAGTGTACCTGAGAAAACCCCCTTTATTTTGGTGATATTCTCACCAGAAAGATGCAATAATTTTATGGTATCAATTAATGGTAATCCCGCTCCTACATTGGTTTCGTATAGATAATTCTTTTGATTTTTTTCTAAAACCGTTCTTAGTTCCTTATAAAAACCATAACTCAATGTATTAGCCACTTTATTAGATGAAATTAAATCAAAGCTACTGTCGACGAGCGGAATGTAATTTTCTACAAAAGTAGATGATGCCGTATTATCTATGGCAATCAAATTCTCTAAATGATGTTCAGTTGCATACTCGATAATATCATTTAAATTGTACGCAATCCCATCAGTATCCAACTCTTTTTTCCAGTTCGTGTTAATTCCGTTTTTATTAAGCAGCACTTTTTTAGAATTGGCAATGGCAAAAACATTGAGTTTAATATCTTTTCGTTTCTCAATGGCCGCAGCCGACTCTAATATTTGATTAATCAAAGTACCGCCTACTAATCCATGACCAAAAACGGCAATATTTATTTTCTTGGCTACGCCAAAAATCTCACCATGTATAACATTCAACGCTTTGTTTAGTTCTGATCTTTTAACCACTAAACTTACATTTTTACCCGTAACGGTATTGTTGAATAAGATAGGAACAATTTTATTTTTTATCAATGCTGTGTAGGGCTTGTGAAAGGTACTCAAATCCTGACCTATTATTGAAATGACAGAAACGTTGTCAACAACTGTAATTTTGTTGACGTCTTTAGAATAGAAATCATTTTCAAATTCTTTTTCTAGCTCAATCATCGCTTTATTCGCTTTATCAGCAGCAACCACAAGTCCAATTCCTCTTTCTGAAGATCCTTGTGATATGATACTTACACTAATATCATTGTCTCCCATTACCTTGAAAATTCGGGCGTCAACTCCAGTTTTCCCGAGCAATCCTCTTCCTTCTAGATTTACTAAAGATACGTTTTCTAAAACTGATAATGTTTTAATACCTGATGCATTAGAATTTGAAGTAATTAATGTCCCATTATTCTCGTGATTGAACGTATTCAATATTCGGAGTGGAATATTCTTTTCTAACAGCGGAATGATTGTTTTAGCATTCAGTATAGTTGCGCCGAAATTTGCCATTTCATTTGCTTCGCTATAGGACAAGGATTCAATCTTTTTAGCATCTAAAACCAATTCAGGATTAGCAGTGTAAATTCCATCTACGTGAGTAAAATTTTGTAATTCTTCCGCGTTGATATAATTAGCCACCAATGACGCGGTGTAGTTACTTCCGTTTCTGCCAAAAGTTGTGGTTTCGTGTTTATCATTCGAACCAATAAAACCCGTAATCACCAGAACAGCCTCTTTATTCTCATTAAATATTTGGATAATATTCTTTTTAGAAACAGCATCTAATGGTTGCGCATCTCCAAAAGTAGAATCGGTAATAATTAGTTCTCTGGTATCTGCTAATTTTGCAGGAATACCTCTCTGATTCAATAAAAACACTATTAATTTAGCTGAAAGTACTTCCCCTTGAGCTAAAATTTGATCCTGAATCTTAACACTATAGTCCCCAATCAAACTAACTCCTTCAAAAAGCTTATCTAATTTATCAAACTCTATCGAAAAATCGACTGCATCAAAACCTCCTTTTTGATACGTTTTAAAACTCTCTAAAAGCGGTTTGTAATTTCCGTTTTTGGCTGCAATAGTAAGAATATCGTCCAGCTCATCAGTTGCTTTCCCTCTTGCCGAAACTACTATAGCGACTTTTTCTTCTTGCTTTATTTTACGCTCGATAATATCTAAAACTGTATTGATGCCTGCTCCATTTGCCAAAGATTTACCACCGAATTTTACTATTTTCATCTGCTTTTTGTTTTTAAAAACAACCTCTAACAGATTGTCTAATTGTTCGTATTCTATTAAAAAGGCATCGTGCCCGTGTTGTGAGTCAATCTCGCTATAGAATACATTATTTTTAAATTTTCTGATTTCGTTGTAGGTATCTCTATTCTCCTTCGCAGTAAAAAACAAATCTGAATTAATTCCTACAATGTATATATTAGCATCTACCTTTGTAATAATCGATTCTAAAGACTCGTGATTCCGAGTAATATCAATCGTTTTTAAAAGTTGATTCATCATTTTATAAGCTGAAAGTTGAAACCTTTTCTCTAACTTTTCCCCATGATAATTAAGCCAACTCTCCACTTGAAAAGTTTCTAATTGTGTATTTATATCTCTATTAAACTTCACCTTAAAAGACTCCGGCGTCCGATAGCACAACATAGCATGAACACGCGCATCCTCAATAGGTCTTTTAGAATTATTTAAAATTTGCTCCTGCAAATAACAATTAGCAATCAACCAGTCAGTCGCTTTCCAATCTGTAGCAATAGGAATAAAATTTTGAGCTAATTTAGGCTCCAAAGCCAAAATTTCCCAAGCAATTCCGCCACCAACCGAACCACCGATAAGAGCAAATAAGGTATCAATCTTCAATACGTGCAGCCCTTCAATAAAAATTCTAGCAATATCTCTAGCAATAAAATCTCTATAATTTTGAATTGTAGCTGAATTGAAACCATTCCCTGGCACGTCAAAAGAAATAATAGTATATTTTCTAGTATCAATTGTTTTATTTACTCCCACGATGTCATTCCACCAACCTGCTTCACCAATTACTTGCGAGTTTCCGGTCAAAGCGTGATTAATTAAAATAATTGGAGCTGTGTGTAAAGGCGCACCAAAAATCTGCAAACTTAAGTTTAAGGTAGCATAAAAAGCACCATTATATGTGGTGAAATCCTGTAGGGTAATGTGTGTTGGTTTACTTTCCACTTTCAAATCTTTTATGATTTTTGATTTGTATTTGGAAATATTAGAAAGAAAAAAGTAGGCTTAAACCAGTCTGATTTCTGTTGTTATCTTCCCACGTTTGGCGTGGTAGAATGCAGCACCTTCTTCGATAAATCGAAGGGTTGCTAAGGCTTCAATGGGTCTAATCCCTCGTCCTTTCTTTATAACATTTCAATACGTATGTGAACTTAAAAAAGCAAATTAACCACAAAATTTTTAAAGAACCAAATTTTAATACTATTGCTTTTTTATATCTACCTATTTTGTAATCAAAAAAACAAACCTTCTCCCATTTCCAAATACTAAACTACTGGAAACCAGAGAAGGTAATATGATTAATTATATAATTTAAATAAATAGTGTTTCGTTATCTTTTGAAAACATTAGAAAAAGCAACACATTTAAGATTTCTGTTTTGACTACATTATCTATTACTGCTATTTTAAATCCTCAATCAATCCATTCCTTTTTAACGAACTATTTTTACTTGTTTTTGTCTTTCAAATCTACAAGAAACTGAAATGTCTGCATAAAATACCTTGATATTTTAATAACACTCTTTTAAATTGTTTTTTTTGAATGCTATAGTACCACAGGCGCTTCTCTCACATTAAACTCAGTTCCCTTATATTAAAAGTATCTCTTATTCTAGTGTGTCAAATACAGCTTGTAAATCAGCTTTCAAATCATCAATATCTTCGATTCCTACAGATAGTCTAATCAAATCTTTAGTAACCCCCGTAGCAGCTTGTTGTTCCACTGATAGTTGTTGATGGGTTGTACTCGCCGGATGAATAATCAATGATTTTGTATCGCCTATGTTTGCTAAAAGTGAAAATATTTTAGTTTCATCCGCAACAGTCTTAGCCGCTTCAAAACCTCCCTTTAAGCCAAAAGTGACAATTCCATTTTGTCCTTTTGGTAAATATTCTTTCGCTAAATCGTAATATTTACTCGATTTCAAACCTGGATAATTAACCCATGCCACCTGATCTTGTGTTTCTAACCACTCCGCTAATGCCAATCCATTTTCACTGTGCTTCTGTACACGAATGGGTAATGTTTCTAATCCTTGAATAATCTGAAAAGCATTAAATGGGCTTAAGGCAGCTCCGTAATCTCTTAACCCTTCAATTCTCACTTTAGCAATAAAAGCTGCATTTCCGAGCGCTTCATGATATACTAACCCATGATAACCTGCTGATGGCTCTGTAAACTCAGGAAATTTCCCACTGCTCCAATCAAAATTTCCTCCATCAATAATTACGCCTCCTAACGAAGTACCATTTCCTGCGATATATTTAGTCAAAGAATGAATCACAATAGTAGCGCCATGTTCAATTGGGTTCAATAAATAAGGTGATGCAACTGTATTGTCAACTATAAAAGGAACTTTCAGTTTCTTGGCTTCCGCCGAAATAGATTTCAAATCTAATACGTCTAATTTTGGATTTCCCAAACTCTCGGCAAAAAAGACCTTCGTATTCTCTCTTGCGGCTTTCGCGAAATTAGAAACGTCAGACGAATCAACAAAGGAAGTGGTAATCCCCAATCGTGGTAAGGTCACATTCAGTAAATTATAAGTTCCCCCATATAAACTGCTAGAAGCTACAATATGATCACCCGCTTTCAGTAAAACCAATAGCGTTGTTGCGATTGCAGCAGTTCCAGATGCTGTTACCACTGCAGCAATCCCCCCTTCAAGTGCTGCCAAACGTTGTTCAAGAATATCGTTAGTTGGATTATTTAAACGGGTATAAATAAATCCTGGTTCAGAAAGGCTAAATAAATTTGACGCATGCTCTGAGTTATTGAAGACGTACGAACTAGTTTGATAAATAGGTACCGCTCTTGTTCCAGCAGTTTTGGTAACATCATGTCCAGCGTGTAAAGCATTTGTTGCGAATTTTTGAGTACTCATAATTTTATTGTTTGGTTTTAGTGTTTTTTATTAATTAAAAAACCCTTTCAGATACATATCTAAAAGGAGGTTAAGTTGTACTTTATACTTCTAGAATCACATTAAACAAACACACAATATCATGGCCTCCCTGTAAATCATAGACGTGGCGACAGATAAATTAATTTGTTCAAAATTTAGATTGATCATTGTTAACTGTTATCTAGTTAAAAAAAGCGTTTCTTTAGTCTTCAAAAAAAAAGCTTCCCTTTTTGAGGGAAGCTTTTGCTATATTTAGTATTTAAATTAAAGCAATAGTCTAACCTCAGGAGTTTTCCTGCATCGATTTTGACATATAACAAAAATTTAATTTCATCTTATTTTCTATTTTGAGACAAATTTGCCAACAATAATCTTAATATCCTAGTATGTTTTAAAAAATAACAAATAATACTTTTTTTGTTAAAACACCACTAATCAATTAATTAAAACATAGTATCTGTTAAACTTAATATTATTTTGAAGCTTAGATCTGTTTTAATAAAAAAGTATTTTTAACCATGCAATATTTTATGAGTTTAGATTAAGCTTTCACTTATATAAACAACACGTCATTTTCTTGAGAATACATTTGAACCACTAATGAGTTTGAAGCTTTCTTAGCTCCAAAAGAGTTACTTAATTTGGCTTGAATCCTTGGATGAACTAATTCTTCTACTACGTTTTCTTTTTCTTCTTTTTCTACATTACCCTTAAATTCTGATTTTGACGATTTTGTTTTTGATATTTTCATAATGATTATTTTTAGCAGTTCATTTCTCCCTTCATCTCTTTAGAGTACTAGTGCAACTCTGCCTAAGTACTTCTATCCCTCCTATTCGATAGTATTACCAATAATAAATTACCGCTAAAACAATGCTAAAATAGGTTTACTATCATATTTTTCTTAGTTGAAAATGCCTTATAAACCTTTTATCAATGGAATCACGATTAGACCATTTTAGTTGAAACGTGCTTTAACTATTTTCATGTTAATTTTAAGTACCCTCTTAATTTGTCTTTCGCTTAATCGTTTATTATTGTATGCTTTAAGAAGTCGCTTCTTCAAAGTTTCCCATTTCTCTTTCATATAGGGATATAATGCTATCGATCTTTGATCACCTTTTTGTGCGTTCAAATAATGTTTATTGTATTCTGTAGCATAGTTATTATAATCGTCCAAATAATTATCCCATTTGCTATTTTTAGTTTTATCCTTTATTTGTTCAACTTCCTCAAGTACTAAAACTCTTTCATTTGCTCTCATAATAAAATATTTTTGTAGTTTATAAATTAACTTATTCCTTCTTGTTGCAATTCCTAACATTTATGATCTCCCTTTATTAGCAATTTTAGCAACTGCATTAAAAAGACAGCCCGCGCATACCATCGCATTGAAGCCTTTACAAACTTAAAAAATAGAAGTAATGAATTAAAATTTATTCGTTTAAATACAGTAATATCAGATGCGCCGCATTTTCTTGTTGTCAAGATTAGGAAAAAAACTATGAGAACCTCAACACATAAACAAAAGTTAAAATAATATTAAATTATTTTTATACTTTTTGATACTATTCTAACACATTGTACTTAAACAAAAAAATAAGAGCATTCTCTCAATCAAAAAAAAACTTAATTTAATTTGCAATTCAAAATGGTTTCATACATTTGCAAACAACTAACAGAGGAAAAATTTGAACTGATTGCAACCTCTTCATAATGAAATGAATTCATTATGGATGCTGAAAAATTTTCAGTAGAAAAAATGCTAAAGCAGAAACTCTCCTTTAGTATTTCCGGCAATTATTTTTCCTTCCTTAATTTTAAATTTATATTTATTATGGCATATTTATTTACGTCAGAATCTGTAAGTGAGGGACACCCAGACAAAATTGCAGATCAAATTTCAGACGCATTAATCGATAATTTCTTAGCATTTGATGCCAACTCCAGAGTAGCCTGTGAAACATTAGTAACAACCGGACAAGTAATCCTAGCCGGCGAAGTAAAATCAAACACCTACCTGGACGTACAACAGATTGCTCGTGATGTAATCAAAAAAATTGGGTATACTAAAAGTGCCTATATGTTTGAAGCCGACTCTTGTGGTATACTTTCTGCTATTCATGAACAATCAGCAGATATAAACCAGGGTGTTGATAGAGCTAATCCGGAAGATCAAGGAGCTGGTGACCAAGGAATGATGTTTGGTTACGCTACTAATGAAACTGAAAATTACATGCCTTTGGCACTTGATTTATCACATAAACTATTGCAAGAATTAGCCATTCTTAGACGTGAAAATAACGAGATTCCTTATTTACGTCCAGATGCTAAATCCCAAGTAACATTGGAATACAGTGATGACAACAAGCCTACACGCATCGATGCTATTGTAATCTCGACTCAACATGATGATTTTGATGAAGAATCAATCATGCTTGCTAAAATTAAAAAAGATATTGTATCGATTTTGATTCCTCGAATAATTGCTAAATATCCTGCTCACGCTCCGTTATTTAATGATGCTATCAAATATCATATTAATCCAACTGGTAAATTTGTGATCGGCGGACCTCATGGAGACACAGGACTCACGGGAAGAAAAATTATTGTTGATACATATGGAGGAAAGGGAGCTCACGGTGGTGGTGCTTTCTCTGGAAAAGACCCAAGTAAAGTGGATCGTAGTGCCGCTTATGCTACACGTCACATCGCTAAAAACTTAGTTGCAGCTGGTGTTGCTGACGAAATTTTAGTACAGGTTTCTTACGCTATCGGTTTAGCCAGACCAATGGGTATATTCATCGATACTTACGGGACATCAAAACTAAATTTGACAAACGGAGAAATTGCCAAAAAAGTAGAAGCTATCTTTGATATGCGTCCTTACTTTATTGAGCAACGATTAAAACTAAGAAACCCAATCTATAGTGAAACTGCCGCTTACGGCCACATGGGTCGTACTCCTGAAACTGTCACTAAAACATTTTCTGCTCCAGGCGGACATCAAAAAACAGTTACAGTTGAATTATTTACATGGGAAAAACTAGATTTTGTTGACCAAGTGAAAGCTGCTTTTGGATTGTAGTTAGATTCAACGACAATAAATAAAAAAAACCAGCTCAATTGAACTGGTTTTTTTTATTTAAAGACTATTTTTATTTTATAAATTATACTTCAAAGAAAAGACAACATATCTGGGCTGAACCAAATACTGTGATGATCTATATCCAGTTTGATTAAAAGTATCATCATTTATAGTTTTAGTATTCAATAAATTCGTTGCAGCCAATGTATATTCCATTTTAGCCTCTTTTTTACGGTAACTAAAACTAGAATTAAGAAATTCATACCTATTGTTTATTGTCCCTTGAGAATTTGAATAGTTGTAGTTATTATAATCCGCGGTAAAAGAAAATGCTTTCAGGAAGAAGTAATCAAGTTTTGCAAAGGGTTGTTTCGTTTTGAAAACCGTATTTTGATAATCGTTTAATGTTAACGAATAACCCAATTCTAAATTAGGCCAAATTTTAAATTGCGTTCCCAGCGAGCCGCGGTACGTCTGAGAAAAAGATTCTGTTGTTTGTACAAAATCAATTAGAGGGTTTGACGGATCAGCAGGATTTGCTCTTAAACTATTAAATTTAGACCAATTCAAATTTAAATTAACCGAAGTTTTGTAATACTTCAGGAATGAGCGCTGGTACCCTACAATCCCATTCACACTCTCATTTTCAAAACTAGCATTCACTTTTTCACTCACCTGATTTATCCCGTTAAAATAAGCTCGGTTTACAACAGGGTCAGACGTTTTACTATAATTTATATTTCCAAAAACAGTTGTGAAATTAAATAAATTATATTTAAAATATCGTAAAGAATGTGTTTCTTGTAATGCATTTTCTAAGAATCTATTCCCTCTATTGAAAGAGTTGAAATTTGAAAATACATAACCTTGAACGAATGAATTAATATCATTGAATACATTTGCTTTCCTAAAATTATAGGTTAAAGATTCTGATTTCTTAATCTGATATTGAGCAAATAAATCAGGTAGCACTCTAGAAAAATTATCTTCCTGTTTAGTACTTAATTGCTCATTAAACGTAGTGTATCTGTGTAGGCTTAGCCCCGGGTTAAAAGTGAATTTACCGGTAATAAATTTGTAATGCACCCCTAAGTAAGCATCGTTAAATCCATATTTCACATCATTTTTATATTCATCTTTATCTAGTACAGATGCATTCCCATTATCCAAAAGCTGGAAAATTAACGAACTATAATCTTGATGAGACTTTGTGTTTCCAACAGTTAAATTCAAATTACTCTTTGCTGTTAAGGAGTAATAATAGTCTGCTTTTAAATCTAATTTGTTTGTTTTAACAAATCGATTTTGATTAATATTAAAACTACGTTGAGTTGAATCAAAACCTAAAAATGGAAAAGGGTCATTTTGTAAATCAGGGTTGTAAAACGGATCTTCGTCTTGATACAAATGTTGCACCTCAAAGGCCCAAGTACTTTTTTTATTCTGAGTCCAAAAAATATTCACACTCTGATTTACCGCTATAGGATTTTGCTTTTTAAACGACTTTATACTGTTACTCTGGAATTTATCACCACTAGAGTCATTTGTAACAGAACTAGTTAG
>JBLIKD010000073.1:0-9993 GCA_047636275.1 Flavobacterium sp.
GAGTCGATGAAGTGATAGATATCATCATTGGATGTAAATTATGCGAATCTTTTAAAAGCGTTTGTTGATAATTTCAAAGCGCATGGAAAACGAAATTATCGTGCAGTCTGGTAATTATCAAGATTTGTTACCTTGAAAAGAAAAATGTCTTGAATTGTGGTGTAAGCAGGGTTTTGTTTAAACAATTAATATTCTCCCCTTTTCTTAAATCTCGGATCATCCTTTTTGATGAATTCTGTCCTTCTTTTGGCAGGTTCGGATTTTGGCAAACTAGCTTCTTCCGTTTTGCTTGAAGGTTCAATAAGTTCGTTCAATTCCTTTATTTCGCCGTCAGTCAAATCGCGGTATCTTCCCATGGGGATATCGAGTGAAATATTGATGATACGGATGCGTTTCAACGCCGTTACTTCATAACCCAAGTATTCGCACATCCTTCTTATTTGGCGGTTTAATCCTTGCGTTAAAACGATTTTAAAAATATCTTTACTTATTTGTTCGACTTTACATTTTCTAGTCACAGTATCTAGAATGGGTATTCCATTTCCCATTCTTTCAATGAAACGTTCTGTAATGGGCTTGTTTACTGTTACTGTATATTCTTTTTCATGATTGTTTCTGGCACGCAATATTTTATTGACAATATCACCGTCATTAGTCATGAATATTAAACCTTCACTGGCTTTGTCCAGTCTTCCAATTGGGAAAATACGTTTCGGGTAATTGATGTAATCAATAATGTTATTGCGAACATCTAAGTTAGTAGTGCATTCAATTCCTACAGGTTTATAAAAAGCCAGATAGATGGGCTTCTCATTTTTTTCACGGACTAATTTGCCATCAATACGTACTTCATCATTTGATGAAACCTTTGTTCCTAATTCTGGAACAACTCCGTTTAGGGTGACACGTCCTTCATCGATCAGTTTGTCAGCTTCTCGACGGGAGCAATACCCGGTTTCTCCTATGAATTTATTGAGGCGTTTTAGATTTTCTTCCATGCTGCAAAAGTAATCAATTTGATAACTAGATAAGGTGAAAATTAGATAATTTGCTAATTAGAAATTGGGACGTTAGTAAATTTAAAAACAGGTTAGTAAGACTGTAATTGTTAATGGTAGGAATCAATCAAATAGAAAGCGGACGATCTTATTGTATAATTCTTCACTGTGCATGCTATGACCTAGGCCACTAGTTTGCACGAAAACGGCATCTTTCCAGGCACTTACTATTTTTTCTCCTTCTTCAAATAAAACAATAGTATCGTCGGTATCGTGAGCAATGAATCCTTTTGTTTGTATGTCTGCTGCAAATAATTTTCCTGAAAATTTTTCTAATTTTAGGTTAAAATGCTTGAGGTAGTGTGCCTCCAATCCTTCTGAAATTATGGAATTTAAACTTAGCATTTTAATATAATTATTGAGAATGATTTTGAAATCACTTGGGGAACCCAGTATGACCGTTTTTTCAATACTATTATCTGGGTAGTTAGACTGATAGTATAAGCAGGTTTTGCCGCCTAGTGAATGTCCTATAAGAAATTGTGGTTTGAATTTTTGAACTAGAATATCAATAAATGCAGCGTATTGTGGAATATTGAATTCGGTTCCGCCTGAAAGGCCATGTGCAGGAGCATCTATCGCGATGATCGTACTACCAGATTTTCTCAGGTAAGGCAGCATTTTTTTCCATCTTGCGGCATTGCTTTCCCAACCATGGGCTAAAAGAATAATAGTGTCGTTTCCTTTCCAGGTGTAGGTCTGAAAATGAGAGTCCCTGTATTGGTGTGTCTCTTTCTCTGTTTCTTGTAGAATCTCGGGAAGCTTGTCTTTCGAAAGCTTTCCATCTCTCGGCGCACTAAATAAAGTATACGCAAGTTGTGTGGCTTTTTCAGGCACTAAAAAACTTAGGAAATTAATATATAATCCTACAGATTTAGTGAAGAGGAAATAAATTGTTTTTTTCATAAAAAAAAGTCCCGATGTTTATCGGGACTTAAGTAGTTTTAAAATTTAGAAAATAATTTTTCCATTTTTTCTTTTTCTTCATCAGCTAGAACGCTATCCACTAGTATTCTCCCGGAATGTTCGTCGATGATGATTTTCTTTCTAGAAGCAATCTCAACCTGCGTTTGAGGAGGAATCGTGAAAAATGATCCTGCGGATGCGCCTCTTTCAATTGAAACGACAGCTAAACCATTACGAACGCTTGTTCTGATTCTCGTGTAAGCAGCCATTAATCTTGTGTCTATTTGGGTTTGGTATTCAACAGATTTCTCTGTTAAAAACTCCTCTTCCTTAGCAGTTTCAGACATGATTGAGCTCAATTCTGATTTTTTATGTTTCAAGTGATTTGATTTCACTTCTAATCTTTCTTTTGATTGAGAAATTACGTCTTTCTTGTGCTCAATAGAAGCTTTCATTTCTTTCATTTGCTTTTCAGCCAATTGAATTTCAAGCTCTTGAAACTCTACTTCTTTCGTTAAAGAGTTGAATTCTCTATTGTTACGTACTGTTTCCTGTTGTTTTGTATACTTTTTGATAGCCTCTTTGTGCTCGTCAATTGCATTCTTTTTACCTTTGATAAGATCTTCGATAACGTCGAGTTCGCTTTTCAATTTCTCAGAACGTGTGCTCAAACCTGCAACTTCATCTTCCAGATCTTCCACTTCAAGAGGAAGTTCACCTCGTACATTTCTGATTTCGTCAATCCTAGAGTCAATAAGCTGTAAATCGTAAATTGCTCTTAACTTGTCCTCAACACTTAATTCTTTCGTATTCGCCATATTCTATAAGTACTTAACTGGATTTGTATTTTCTTCTGATAAAATGATTGCAAAATTAAGGATTTTTTTCCGAAGATAATCAACAATATAATTTTTTGTATACCGTTCACTTTCAAAATGCCCAATATCGGCCAAAAGGAGTTGGTTTTCGGCTTCATAAAACTGATGGTACTTTAAATCAGCAGTTAAAAAAGCATCAGCACCAGCCATAATTGCATTTTTTATGGCATAACTTCCAGAGCCGCCCAGAACTGCCACTTTTTTTATCTGTTTTCCTACAGGGGTTGAATGTCGTATTCCGTCTGCTTGCATCTTTTCTTTTACAAGTGCTAAAAAATCATATTCTTCCATAGGTGTCTCAAATTCACCTATCATTCCTAATCCTACGTTTTGATGCGTGTTTTGCAGTTCATAAATTTCGTAGGCCACCTCTTCATAAACATGATTGCTGAAAAGGGCTTTAAGTATTTTAGACTCTAAATGTTTTTCGAATGTCACTTCGATCTTAATTTCAGCGGTTTCTACGAATTCAAATCGCTCTCCTAGTTGCGGATCGCTATTTTCGTTACCCATGTAGGTACCAACACCTCTAGAGCTGAAACTGCAATCTTCATAATTACCAATGTTTCCTGCTCCAGCATCAAACAATGCGTTTCGCACTTTTTCAGCATTTTCGGTTATCGTGAAGGTAACTAGTTTCCGAATGAAATTTTGTTTCGGTATTAAAATGGAAGTATTGACTAGATTAAGGGCATCACAAAATATTTTATTGACCCCGTTTTGATGGTTGTCTAAGGCTGTATGGACTGCATAAATCGCAATATCATTTTTTATGGCTTTAATTAGGGCGCGTTCTACATAATTTTTCCCTGTTATTTTTTTGATGCCAGAGAATAATATGGGGTGGAAGCAAACAATTAGGTTGCATTTTTTTGTGATAGCTTCATTGATTATATTTTCTAATGCGTCGTGACATACTAGAACGCCTGTAGCTTCTTCGTCTTGGTTTCCTAGTAATAGTCCTACATTATCAAAATCTTCCGCATAGGCGAGCGGTGCCATTTCTTCGAGGACTGAAAGTATTTCTTTTATTTTCATGGTATAGGATGGTATAGCGGCCAGCTTTTTCGAATAAACGACTAAGCGAGCTAACAAAAAGGCTTTTGGTTTCAAATCAAAGATAATTTATTATACTTTCGTACAATGATTTTACTGCGAAAAATACTTTTTCCTTTTGCCGTCTTTTACGGTATTATAACGGGCATCCGGAATTTTTTGTTTGATTGTGGAATTTTAAAATCCTATACATTTGATGTGCCTATAATTGCTGTAGGGAATCTTAGTGTTGGAGGTACCGGTAAAACACCTCAAATTGAATATTTAATTCGACTATTGTCTGAAAACTTCAGTGTGGCCACACTAAGTAGGGGATATAAGAGAAAGTCTGAAGGTTTCTTGCTGGCTGATGCTTCTTCAAATGCAGAAGTACTGGGCGATGAACCGTTTCAGTTTTATAAAAAATTCAAAAACATCCTAGTAGCTGTTGATACAGATCGGAAAAATGGGATTCAACAATTGCTTTCGCAAACCCCAAAGCCAGAAGTTATATTACTAGATGATGCGTACCAACACCGAAAAGTAAAAGCAGGGTTTTATATTTTACTTACTTCTTATGGGGAGTTGTATTCTGATGATTTTATGCTACCCACTGGTAACTTAAGAGAAAGTAGAAATGGTGCAAAAAGAGCTAATATTATTATCGTAACTAAATGTCCAGCCAACCTTTCAGAAGCAGAACGTAACAGTATTAAAAACAGGTTGAAAATTGCTGGAAACCAAAAGCTGTGTTTTACAAATATTGAGTTTGATGAATTTGTTTATTCGGAAAAAGAGGTTAGAAAAGTAAAAGATATTGCAAGTACAGATAAATTACTTGTTGCAGGTATAGCAAAACCGCAGTCTTTTTTTGGATATTTACAGGCTGCAAATGATATATGTATGACTTTCCCTGATCATCATCATTTCAGTGAAAAAGATATTTTAAACATTAAAAATAAATCTCTAAAAAAGATCATTATTACCACCGAGAAGGATTTCGTACGATTACAGGGAAGAATACCCGCTGATCAGCTTTTTTATTTACCAATACAAAGTCAATTTATCGAAGGAGATGAGCAATTTAGAAAAACAATTATGAATTATGTGGGAACAAGTACAAGAGACGGTAGGTTACATCAATGAAATAAACAATTTTAATCCTGAATACGGGGTGATTTTAGGTTCAGGACTTGGTAGCTTTACTGAAGATATTACCGTAGAATTTATACTCCCGTATAATGGAATACCTAATTTTCCTGTTTCTACAGTCCAGGGTCATAAAGGCGCTCTGGTGTTCGGTACTATTGGTGATAAGAAGGTAGTGGCCATGCAAGGTCGATTTCATTTCTACGAAGGGTATTCCATGAAGGAAGTGACTTTTCCAGTAAGAGTGATGAAATATTTAGGAATTACTAAGCTGATTGTTTCTAATGCTTCCGGAGGAGTGAATCCGAATTATAAAATAGGGGAAATTGTCATTATAAAAGATCATATTAACTGTACTCCAGAGCATCCGTTGCGTGGTTTGAATGATGAGCGTTTTGGTCCCAGATTTGTGAATATGAGTGAACCGTATTCTAGAAAAATGATTAAAAAAGCAAAAGAAATTGCCTTAGATTTAAATATCGAGGTTAAGGATGGTATTTATTTAGGTTTACAAGGACCTAGTTTTGAGACATTAGCTGAGTATAAAATGGTAAAAATTTTAGGTGCTGATTGTGTCGGGATGTCTACTGTGCCGGAAGTTATCGTTGCTCGTCATATGAATTTGGAAACTTTTGGCATTTCTGTCATAACAGATATCGGAGACGAAGATAATATTGATACGATCTCGCATGATGAAGTGTTAGAGGCAGCCCAAAAGGCGGAGCCGAATGTGAGAAGTTTAATCAAAGAGTTGATCTTGAAGTATTAGCATCTTTCAAGTTGCGGGCGATAATAGTATAAAAATCTTCAGGAGCAAATGGCTTAGTTATGACATCATTCATTCCAAATGATAGTAGTAAGTCTCTATTTTCATTTAATGAAATAGCTGTTAATGCTATGATGGGAGTAGTACTATCAAATTCTCTAATATTTTGTGTGGCAATTGTACCGTTTATTCCGGGTAAATGAATGTCCATTAGGATTAAGTCGAAACTTTGATTTCTCGCAACTTCAATTGCATCTTCACCATTCTCTATTACTTCACAAGATACTCCTTTATTCTCGAGCATTTTTTTAGTAATCATTTGGTTGATTTTATTATCCTCAACTAGTAAAATCTTCTTGTCTTTTAAAATAGATTTATCATAAATCTCGGTTTTTTTCTCAATTGTTGCTTGATTTTCGTTTACTTTAAACTCTAACTCAAATGAGAATTCAGAGCCTTGACCTTCTGCGCTTGTTAGCCTTATTTGTCCTCCTAGCATTTTAATTAATTTCTTTACTATTGTGAGGCCTAAGCCTGTCCCCCCATATTTGCGGTTTATTTCCACTGAACCTTGTGAAAAACTTTCAAAAACGGTTTCTAGTTTGTCTTTGGGAATTCCTATACCGGTATCTATTATTTTGAAAGAGACTATTGCATTTCCATTTTGTAATGATTCTAATTTAGTTTGAGTAGTAACATTCCCATTCTTAGTAAATTTTATTGCATTGTTGAGTAGGTTCAGGAAAATCTGCGACAATTTTGTAGGATCGCCCGCTAGAGTCTCAGGTATGTCTGGATCAATTTCTAATATAAAGCTATTGTTATTTTTTGTAGCTACCTCTTTCAAAGAGTTTTGAATGTCTATCAATAACTGTTTGAGATTGAAATTGATGATTTCCACTTCAACCTTGTTTGAATCTATTTTATTAATTTCCAGAATGTCATTAATAAAAGTGGTTAGGTAATTTCCTGAAAATTTTAGTGAAGATAGATAATGCAGCTGTGATTTTTTAGGCTTCTCTTCCAGTAGTAAATGGGTAATGCCATTAATAGCATTCAAAGGTGTTCTCAATTCGTGACTGACGGTTGATAAAAAGTCTGCTCTAGCCTGTGAAGCTTTTTCTGCTTTCTCTTTTGCTATAATCAACTCGTTGTTTTTCTCATGTAGTAATGAATTGGATTTATTTCTATTGATATTGTTTTTATATAAAGATAAGCTCAATAGGGATAAAATTGAAATTAATGCAAGTGCCAGAATATTAATAAGCTTAGAGAATCTGCTGTTCTTTTCTTTCTCAATATTTTGTAAATTAGATTTTTTTATTTTTTTTAACCGTTGCTCTTCCTTGAAATTTTCATAATCATCAATACCGAGTTTTTCATTGTTTGCAATCTCGATACTTTTTTTAAGATTCAAGTGTTGCTGTAAAAAAGAGTAGGCGGTACTTTTCTCTAAAATACTATCGTAGACAGAACTCAGCGCGAGTAATATATTTGATTTTTGTGTTAGATTATTGTTTTTTGCATTCAAGGTCAAGGCCTTGTTGTAATAGTTTAATGCTAAATTGTTTCTTTCATTTATTTGTTCAATAAGCCCAATTTGATATAATGCTTCTGCTTTTGAATCTAAGATAGTTGGACTGTCTGGTTTAGATATCACCGAATTAAAACAGTAAGATGCGGAATTGTAATTGCCGTTAGCTTTGAATATAATACCCTTTTGAAGATTGATTAAATCTTCTTGAGTATTTATATTTAATTCTTTATAAATAGCTATTGATTTATTTAGAGAAATTTCAGCAGCTTTATAATTTTTTTTCTCACTATTAGACAGGCTAAGATAATAGTAAGTGTTGGCAGATTGGACTGTAGGTGCTAGACTGTGGAATAAAGAAACACTTTCAATAAAACTTTCTTTTGCATCGCTGTATCTATTGAGGTCATAATAAATTTTACCTAGATTATAATTTTGTATTGCTTGGTCTTTAGCTTTATCATTATCGTCGCAATAGTTTATTGCTAACTGAGTAAAATAGAGTGCGTTCTTGTATTTATTTTCTTTGACACTTGTATTTGCTAGGTTGGTGTAATAGGAAATGCTGTCTGTACTCTCTTTATTTTGAGAATAGAGAAATGAAGTAATAAAAAACATAAAAGCCAAAAGGTGTCTCATTTGTTGTTTATTTTTATCGGTAGCTTTTACTTTATCGTCAAGAGTATTAAATCAATTATTCTTGAAGAATATCCTATTTCGTTGTCATACCATCCTACCACTTTTACCATTTTATCGATTACCGATGTTAGTTGTGCGTCAAATACGCATGAGTTTTTATTGCCAATAATGTCTACTGAAACTATTGGGTCTTCAGTGTAGTCCAATATGCCTTTCAAATCATTCTGGGCAGCGTATCTAAAGGCTTCGTTGATTTCATCTATTGTGACGGCACGGTTTACGTTGAATGTAATATCCGTTAACGAACCATCAGGAACAGGTACACGAATACCGCAACCACCTATTTTTCCATCCAAGGTAGGGAAAATTTTTGTTAAGGCCTTCGCTGCTCCGGTCGTAGTAGGAACAATAGATTGACTCGCCCCTCGTGCTCTACGTAAGTCTTTGTGTGGTTGATCGTGTAAACTTTGATCTGTCGTATAGGAATGGATGGTAGTGATATAGGCCTGCTTGATGCCGCATAGCTCGTCAATTATCTTCATCATGGGGGCTGCATTATTTGTGGTGCAGCTCGCATTAGAAATAATAGTTTCGGTGCCGTCTAGAATATGATCGTTAACACCTACTACAACAGTTTTTATATTGTCGACCTCAGACGGAGCTGATAGGATTACTTTCTTGGCTCCTGCGATTATGTGCGCATTTAGCTCTTCAAAGGTCTTGTACTTGCCGGTAGCTTCAATTACATAATTGATTTTTAAGCTTTTCCAAGGTAGCTTTAGAATTTCTTTTTCATGAAAAAACAGAAAATGTTCCTCTTCTACAAGAATTCCTTTCTCATCTGAGCCTACTTTCTGAGGTAAAACACCGTGAATACTATCGTATTTTAATAAATGGGCCATTGTTTTTTTATCGGCAAGGTCATTTATTGCGACAACTTCAATAGTGGGGTGGTTCAAAAGCAATCGAAATAGATTCCGACCAATTCTTCCAAAACCATTTATGGCAATTCTTGTTTTCAATATCTTTAATTAATCGATTATTAGTATAATCGTTTAAACTAATAATCGATTAACTGAGTTAACTTTTTTATAAAATGTGTTTCGCGGCTTTATAAGAACTACGAACTAAAGGACCGCTTTCTACATGGCGGAAACCTAATTCTAAGCCGTATTTTTCATAGATAGCAAATTGATCGGGTGTGATGAATTCTTTAACCGGTAAATGTTTTTTACTGGGTTGTAGGTATTGACCTATTGTCACCACATCAACATTGACATCACGAAGGTCTCTCATCGTTTGGAAAACTTCTTCTTCTTCTTCACCGAGTCCAAGCATAATTCCAGACTTCGTTCTATTAATTCCTTTTTCTTTTAGGTATCTTAAAACTTCTAAGCTTTGGTCATATTTCGCTTGAATGCGCACCTCACGAGTTAATCTGCGGACGGTTTCCATATTATGGGAAACTACTTCGGGATTTGCATCGATAATGCGGTCTATATTCCTTTTGACACCCTGAAAATCAGGAATTAATGTCTCTAGAGTTGTATTTGGATTCATTCTGCGAATTGCTTTTACAGTTTCTATCCAAATAATAGAGCCTCCATCTTTTAAATCATCTCTATCTACACTAGTGATAACTGCATGTTTGATCTTCATGATTTTTATCGAACGCCCTACTTTTTCAGGCTCATCCCAATCTACTGTTTCGGGTCTTCCGGTTTTTACACCACAAAAACCACAAGAACGCGTACAGATATTTCCTAAAATCATAAAAGTTGCTGTTCCTTCGCCCCAGCATTCACCCATGTTAGGGCAGCTTCCAGATGCGCAAATCGTATTTAAACTATATTTATCAACTAAGCTACGAAGCTCAGTGTATTTTTTTCCTATCGGTAATTTTACTTTTAACCATTTTGGTTTTGCAACCGGTAAGGTATTTTCTAAAACAGCTTCCATAAATCAATTTTTTAGACTACAAAGATAAGGAATGTTGATTTAAAACAGGGCGTTTTGGTCAGCAAGCTT
>JBLIKD010000074.1:0-9793 GCA_047636275.1 Flavobacterium sp.
ATTAATATAATCCAATAAGCAATCGCGAAACGTCAAAACAAAGAGACGAGCGGTACATGACAATTGAAAAGTTATACCGTTTTTAATCCCTAATTTCAAAAACATCTTTATCACTCAAAAAAGGAAGCTTTTTACGAACTTCAAGCATTTTTGATTTATCCAAAATGGCAATTAGAATCCCTTTTGCCTCCGTTGGTTCAATTAAATATTCGCCTAAGTAATCAACAAGCTGTGAATGCCCTGTATATTGATATCCATTGTTATCCTCACCAACCCTATTAACTCCAATAGCATAACTCATGTTTTCTATGGCACGCGCTTTAATAAGAGTATCCCAGGCATTAATTCTAACTTTTGGCCAACTAGCTACATAGATAAGCAAATCGTAATCATCTGTATTTCTAGAAAAAACTGGAAATCGCAAATCGTAACATATAAAAGGACAAATTTTCCATCCTAAATAATCAATAATTAGCTTTTGGGTTCCTTTCGTATACACTTTATCCTCGCCCGCTAGTGTAAACAAATGCCTCTTATCGTAATGTTGTATTTCGCCTGAAGGAAAAACAAATAGCATGCGATTATAATAATTAGCACTTTCTTCGATCACCACGCTTCCTGTGATAGCCATGTTTTTGGCTTTCGCCAAAGATTGCATCCATGATACCGTTTCACCTTGCATTGTCTCTGCGATAGCACTTGGATTCATTGTAAAACCAGTACTAAACATTTCAGGAAGAACTATTAAATCTATAGCCTCAGAAATCGTGTTTATTTCAGTTTCAAAGTAGGTTCTGTTTGCTTGTGGGTCTTCCCAAATTATTACCGATTGAATTAAGGCTACTCTCATAAATGTTAATTTTGATAAAGATAAAAAAAGCGGTCTGCTTTAAACTATTTAGATTCAAAATTTTGTAAAACCAAAGTATTTAAACACCATGGTTCTGGAACCAGGCATAGCAGTGGAAATCCTTTTACGCAATAGAATAAAAGATTGCAATGGATAGCCTAACCCTAATAAAAAAACGCATTCAAATAAATGAATGCGTTTTTTTTATATAAGAAGATTTAAATCTACAGTTATCCTTTTAAGCTTGCGCTCAAATACTCTCTGTTCATGCGAGCAATATTCTCTAAAGAAATCCCCTTAGGACATTCTACTTCACAAGCTCCTGTATTTGTACAGTTACCAAACCCTTCTGCATCCATTTGACTAACCATGTTTAATACTCGCTCAGTCGCTTCAACTCTACCTTGAGGTAACAAAGCGTACTGGGACACTTTTGCAGCCACAAACAACATCGCTGAAGAATTCTTACAAGTAGCTACACAGGCGCCACAACCAATACAAGTCGCTGCATCAAATGCAGAATCAGCATCTTTTTTGTTAATCGGAATTGTATTTGCATCAATAGGATTACCTGAAGTATTGACCGATATAAATCCTCCTGCATGTTGAATTCTATCAAATGCGCTTCTATCAACAACTAAATCTTTTACCACTGGAAATGCACCTGCACGGAAAGGCTCGATCGTAATCGTATCTCCATCGTTGAACATACGCATGTGCAATTGACAAGTCGTCACACCTCTGTCCGGTCCGTGTGCTTCTCCATTAATATACAAAGAACACATTCCGCAAATTCCTTCACGACAGTCATGGTCAAATGAAACTGGCTGCCCTCCTTTATTACTTAGATCCTCATTAAATACGTCAAGCATTTCAAGAAATGACATATCAGGCTCAATTCCATCGATTTCATAATCGACCATTGCTCCTTTATCTTGGGCGTTTTTCTGACGCCATATTTTTAATTTAAGTTTCATATTTTTAAGTTTTGAAATTAGTAAATCTAATGCCTTCGATTCTTCGACCGTCTAGCATTCTTAATTTAACTAATTACTATTTATAGCTACGAGTTACCAATTTAACATTATCGAAAACCAACGCCTCTTTATGTAAAACAGCATCACTTGGTTTCCCCTTGTACTCCCATGCAGCTACGTAAGCAAAATTTTCATCGTCACGCGTTGCTTCTCCATCTGCCGTTTGGTATTCTTCACGGAAGTGACCGCCACAAGACTCATTACGATGTAACGCATCCTTAGCAAATAACTCTCCCAATTCAAGGAAATCAGCAACACGAGCTGCTTTTTCTAACTCTTGGTTGAACCCTTTATCAGTACCCGGTACTTTTACGTCTTTATAAAACTCTTCACGTAAAGCAGCGATTTCTTCAATAGCTTGATTTAATCCTTCAGCATTCCTAGCCATTCCAACTTTGTCCCACATTATTTTACCCAACTTCCTATGGAAATAATCAACAGAATGTGTTCCGTTATTGTTCATGAATTTTTCAATCTGCTCTTTAACTCCTTTTTCTGCCGCCTCAAACTCTGGAGAATCTGTAGATATAGGTCCCATTTTAATGTCTGGTGATAAATAATCTCCTATAGTATAAGGAAGAACGAAATAACCATCAGCCAAACCTTGCATCAAGGCTGAAGCTCCTAATCTGTTTGCTCCGTGATCTGAGAAGTTTGATTCTCCAATAGAGAAACAACCTGGAATTGTCGTTTGTAAATTATAATCAACCCAAGTTCCACCCATCGTATAGTGTACAGCAGGATAAATCATCATTGGGGTTTTGTATGGATCTTCATCTACAATCTTGTAATACATTTGGAAAAGGTTACCATATTTGTTAGCAACTACTGCAGCTCCCAATTTAATGATAAGCTTTTCATCATTAGCGTCCAATCCTTTTATGTATGCCTGTTCTTTTCCGTAACGCTGTATTGCAGCTGCAAAATCTAAATAAACTGCCTCTCCTGTTTTATTAACTCCAAAACCAGCATCACTTCTTTCTTTTGCAGCGCGAGAAGCAACATCACGAGGAACGAGATTACCAAAGGAAGGATACCTTCTCTCTAGGTAATAATCTCTATCTTCTTCGGATAATTCTGTTGGTTTTTTCTTCCCATCTCGAATCGCTTGTGCATCTTCCAGTTTTGCAGGAACCCAGATACGACCGTCATTACGTAGTGACTCTGACATCAAAGTCAATTTCGATTGGTGGTCTCCTGAAACAGGAATACATGTTGGGTGAATTTGTGTGTAACAAGGATTTGCGAAGAACGCCCCTTTCTTGTGTATTTTCCACGCTGCCGTAGCGTTAGTTCCCATTGCATTAGTTGATAAGAAAAATACGTTTCCGTATCCTCCTGAAGCTATTACTACTGCATGAGCAGAATGTCTTTCGATTTCACCAGTAACCAAGTTACGTGCGATAATACCTCTAGCCTTTCCATCCACAATAACTAGATCAAGCATTTCGTGACGGTGGTGCATTTTTATTTTTCCACGACCTATCTGACGGTTCATTGCTGAGTAAGCTCCTAAAAGTAATTGTTGTCCTGTTTGCCCTTTTGCATAAAAGGTTCTAGACACAAGTGTACCTCCAAAAGAACGATTGTCTAATAACCCTCCATACTCACGTGCCAAAGGAACTCCCTGAGAAACGCACTGATCAATGATATTAGCAGAAACTTCAGCGAGACGATGTACGTTTGATTCACGTGCACGATAATCTCCTCCTTTTACGGTCTCGTAAAACAATCTGAAAACGGAATCTCCGTCACCTTGGTAGTTTTTTGCTGCGTTAATTCCACCTTGTGCTGCAATAGAGTGCGCGCGACGTGGCGAATCTTGGAAACAAAAAGATTTTACGTTATATCCTAATTCTGCTAATGTTGCGGAAGCAGAACCTCCAGCTAATCCCGTCCCAACAACAATAACATCAAGGTTTCTTTTGTTAGCAGGATTAACGAGATTAATGTGATTTTTATAATTTGTCCATTTGTCCGAAATCGGACCATTTGGAATTTTTGAGTCTAATGCCATTATAATTGAATATTAATGATTGAAATGATGAAATAATGCAATGAAGATGAACCCAACTGGAATCACAATTGCATAAGCATATCCTAATTTGTGTAGTGCTTTCGAATATTTATTATTGAAACCAACTGACTGCATTGAAGAATTGAAACCATGCAACAAGTGTAAAGACAAAAGGACAAATGACACACAGTAAATTGCAGTACGTACTGAACTTTCAAATTTCTCCGCTAGTTCATGGAAGTATCTTGTAGAATCCAATGGATTTACCTCAACGTATTTATAGACCATTTCTGGCACCCAGAAGTCATAAAAATGCAACCCTAAAAAAGCTAAAATAACGGAACCTGATAAAATCATATTTCTTGAAAACCAAGATGAATTAGCTCCTCCATTATTTTTAACATACGCTATCGGTCGTGCTTTTCTATTTTTATAGTCCAAAACAAAACCCATTATAAAGTGAAAAATAACACCTACAATTAAAATTGGCTGGATGACATATTGAACTAAAGGATTGTTACCCATAAAATGGGACAGTAAATTAAAAGTATCAGGACTAAATACCGAAGTAATATTAATGAAAAAATGCTGTGCTAAGAACAGCATTAAAAAAATTCCTGAAAGCGCCATAGCCACTTTTTTAGCTATCGACGACTTCAATAATGCAGATTGTGCCATAAGATTTAATAATTTGTTTTACGAATAGTACAAAATTACGGCAAATTGACTGCAACTACAACCTTTTCGCCTTTATTTATAATGATTTTAAAGTATCTTTTTTTTTAAAATTACAGCACCCATAAAACCGTTTAATCACTGTTTTACAACACGTTAAAATATTTTGTTTTCTTCCTGAATTATTTTAAAAATAGCAGGATATAATAAAAATATCATTTTTGCCATTATTTCTAAACATCACACACATAAATCGATCAAAAACGAAAGCTAAGTGTCTACCTATAATATAAATACCAACACTTATCCGCAGCTCTTAACTAAATTCAGTTATATATTTTTGAACAATAAGGTCGGTATTTTCATTCCGAGTTTTGAGCTCTAATTGGATCGGAGCCGATGCTCTTTCTTTACAGTTTTTTACAGCACACGTTTCACAAGTCACGCCCACAATTTGTTTTTTAATAGACTTGTTATCTATGAATTTTATTTTTTTCTTCACGCTCGCGGTGATCAAAATCCCAACGGATATACTTCTTAAACAATCCTTTTTGAAAGGATCTTGAGTTGCAGATGAGAAAACAAAAAACTCATTTCCGCTGTTTTCATATCGCGAAATTTGCGCATCAAAGAAATGACTGTTATTCTGCACTATAGCTTGCTCAATTGTTTTCACAGAAATCCATCTGCGGCAATAATGCTCATTCATTTCATTGGCATGCGGCTCCTGCTGATTGGTAATATGCAACTCCTTTTTTATCTGATAAGTATCGGCTCCTCTTTTATGAGACAATCGAAGAAAAAATATATTTTTTAGCTGGAAGTCTTTGGGTAAAATATTAGTTAATCGTTGGTAAAATGATTCCGGAGATACATTGAACTTACCCATCAACTCAATCATTTCTTGAGGCTTAGGATCTGTTTTAATCAGGAATAAGTTCAACTCACTGACTAATTTTTTTCTCGGAATTAACAGCGCGCCAGCAAAATAAGAAGCATAGAAATTGTTTAGGACTTGGTCAAAGTTATCAAATTTAATCCAACTGAAAGTGTACAATCTTTCCGTTATTTCCAGATAATTATAGGCGATTTCTTTAGCCAAAATAAACGCCTTTTGTTGTTCATCGATATCCATCGAAAGCAATAAAGTTTTGCTTTTGGGAACGTAAATAGATCGCAAATCTCCTAACTCTTCTTGTTCTGAAAAAGCTATTTTTTCAATTCTATAACCATATTCCTCAGTCAACACAGCAGTTAGATCTTCTATCGAAATTTTAGTGTCTATATTTATCTGAAATGCTTTTGAGAAGTCTAACACTTTTTGCTCTAGATCCTCAAAATAATTATTATGCGCCTCTTGATAAGATCGCAAGGCAGCCAAGAAAAAACTCTCTCGAGTTAAATTGTAGTGTTGTGCTATCTCAATGATCGTACTAATAAAAGCGTTTACTTTTGCAGGAGCATTGGCAATAATATCAATCAAGTCATTTTCCTTGATTCCGAAAATATCCAAAGGGATTTCTTTTAAAATCCCCGACTTTAAAATTTCACCTATCGGAGCTAGATTATTATCTAACTTCAAAGATACCAGATGATCGTACGAAATATCTAATTTTTCTGCTAGAAGAATAACTTTATCTGTTTTGGGATATTTTTTACCTTTTTCAATTTCGTTTAAATACGATTTTGAAAGATTTGTGATTTTAGCCAAACCAAATAGCGACAAATTCTTATTAGTACGAGCTTGCTTGAGCTTGAGCCCAAAAATTAACTTGATGTATTCTTTTTCTACGGCCATATCGAGGTGCTATTACTGGTTGTTAAGAATAATTTATTTCGAAAAAACAAGAGACAATCACATTGCTTTCCTGCTTGGTTTGTTTAATTTTCTCAAAGATACATTAAATGAAATAAAAAAAGTTTTTGCGCCTTTCAAGAACGTTCGCTTCTTTTACGAAAAACGTCTTTTACAATTTTCATACAAAACAAACTAATCCAGAAGGGCTGCATTTACAGCGACTTTACATTTAAAATAAACCATTTTTATCAGTTCTTGTGTTTTCACCTGACACCGAAAAATCGGCAAAAGCTATCGGCATTAGACAAGAACTTTTTACAGGATAGCATAAATTCGTTTAGTATCAAAGAAGAAAAGATTTATGATACCAAAGAATATGACAACAAACCCAATCGACAAAAAAGCGTTTTCCAACCACTTCAAGATCGAAGTTTTCTAGTAAAATCTTGTTTTCACGGGACGCTGGGCAGCGCTACAAATAGACCTTCATCTTGAACTGTCAGGAAAACATCACCTGAGGCAATTCGTCGCTACAACAGTCTTTTTATTTATTACATCAATTGTAGTTATTACTTAGGGTACTATAGCTCCTATATTATGTACTGATCGTAGAAAAATACTTAAGCTTATAGATAACTATATAAAGAACATACACGGTATTACGCAAAAAACACATTGATATAAAAGCAAAAATCCAAATTGTTGCCCTTCGTGTTTTTTGTATAAAATTGTCTAAATCATAACTAGAAACAATTAAATCTTAGTATTTTTGAGTAATTATAAAGATTAAATCGAAATAACATGAAATACCATCAAATTGACCGTGACTTATTTATAAAAAATAGAAGCAAATTTATGGCTCAAATGAAGCCAAAAAGTGTTGCCGTTTTTAACTCTAATGATATTTATCCAATAGGAGCTGACAGCACGATGCCATTTGAGCAGAGCCGCGATATTTTTTACTTAAGCGGCGTGGATCAGGAAGAAAGCATTTTATTATTATTTCCGGATGCTCCTTACGAACACCAAAAAGAAATATTATTTCTCAAAGAAACAAACGACCATATAGCCGTTTGGGAAGGTGAAAAACTCACCAAAGAACGCGCATTAGCCGTTACTGGAATAAAAACAGTGCATTGGCTGCAAGATTTTGAAAAGGTATTATTCGAAATGATGACTCATGCTGAGACTATTTACATCAATACGAATGAACATTACAGAGCGGCGGTAGAAACTGAAACACGCGAAGCGCGCTTTGTAAAATGGTGGAAAGAGAAATATCCAGCACATACCGTTGCAAAAAGTAACCCAATTTTACAACGGATTCGTTCGGTAAAAGAAAGCGAAGAATTAGATCTTATACAACAAGCATGTACCATTACCGAAAAAGGATTCAGAAGAGTGCTATCTTTCGTAAAACCAAATGTGATGGAATACGAAATAGAAGCTGAATTTATTCATGAATTCACGCGGAACCGCTCTAAAGGTTTTGCCTACACGCCAATTATTGGTTCAGGAAACAATGCTAACGTATTGCACTATATAGAAAATAACCAACAATGTAAATCCGGTGATTTAATCTTAATTGATGCTGGCGCCGAGTACGCAAATTACTCCAGTGATATGACTCGTACTATTCCCGTTTCAGGAAAATACAATGACAGACAAAAAGCCGTTTACAATGCCGTTTTACGCGTTAAGAATGAAGCTACCAAAATGCTTGTCCCGGGAACACTTTGGAAACAGTACCATATCGAAGTAGGTAAATTAATGACTTCAGAGCTTCTTGGTTTGGGTCTGCTCGACAAAGCTGACGTGCAAAACGAAAACCCAGACAAGCCTGCTTACAAAAAGTATTTCA
Source organism: Flavobacterium sp. (assembly GCA_047636275.1). Taxonomy (GTDB): domain Bacteria; phylum Bacteroidota; class Bacteroidia; order Flavobacteriales; family Flavobacteriaceae; genus Flavobacterium. Next base: position 8,239 of record JBLIKD010000074.1, read on the forward strand.
TGCACGGAACATCGCACCACATGGGACTAGATACCCATGATTACGGAATCTTGACTGAACCTATGCAAGCCAATATGGTTTTCACAGTAGAACCGGGAATTTATATCCCCGCTGAAGGTTTCGGAATTCGCCTAGAAGACGATCTCGTGATTCAAGAAAGCGGCGAACCATTCAACCTAATGCGCAACATTCCTATTGAAGCGGATGAAATTGAAAGTTTAATGAACTAGCCTCCAAAAGGGGAATTGTTAAGGACTAAAATAAAACAGCTTAGAATACTCTAAGCTGTTTTATTTTAGTCCTTAATTTTTTAGAGAACAGCGGTATTCAATTACGGAAATCAACAAAGGCTCGATTAAACAACACTTTGGCCGTATCCGCGCTTCCGTAAAATCGATATTCGCTGCAAGTCCTCGGCCCATCTCGTCAAAAGATGATATGAAACTGCGGGCTTTCCGCTGCTATCTCTTGCGCATATTTCAATAACGCTTGAAATTCCATACCAATATATAAATCCTAAAATAATCTTAAAGTCGTAACTTTATTCTACGATAGACGTCCTATTAAAATAAACGCACAGTAAAAACAAGAACTAAAGAATGTTTTAGACCAACAACTCATTTAAATAACTACTTTTTTAAAAAAAAAATGAAACGCTCTTGAAACAATTCAAAAGCCTATGTTTCTATTTGGTAAAAGAAAAAAAACGTTATAAAAACAACTTAAACCCGCAGTAGTTCACAAAATAAAAATTATGACAGCACACGAAATAGATTACCAGATATTTGGCGAAGAAATGCAATATGTAGAGATCGAGCTAGATCCCCAAGAAATCGTAATTGCTGATCCAGGAAGCTTTATGATGATGGATAATAAAATCGAAATGGAAACGATTTTCGGAGATGGTTCAGAGCAAAAATCAGGCATTTTTGGCCAACTTTTAAATGCTGGTAAAAGAGTCCTTACAGGCGAAAGCCTATTCATGACCGCCTTTATCAATCAAGACAATGCAAAAGGAAAAGTATCTTTTGCGGCTCCGTACCCTGGAAAAATTTTACCCATAGACTTAACTGAATTTCAAGGAAAATTCATCTGTCAAAAAAGCTCCTTTCTTTGTGCTGCAAAGGGTGTATCTGTTGGAATTGAATTCTCTAAAAAACTGGGTCGTGGATTCTTTGGTGGTGAAGGGTTTATCATGCAAAAAATAGAAGGAGACGGTATGGCATTTGTACACTCTGGTGGAACCTTGGCAAAAAAAGAACTAAGAACAGGCGAAGTCTTAAAAGTAGATACGGGTTGCATCGTGGGCTTCACTAAAGATGTCGATTACGACATTGAATTCATTGGCGGAATCAAGAACTCCATTTTCGGTGGAGAAGGTTTGTTCTACGCCACCCTTAGAGGCCCTGGAACTGTTTACATACAATCTTTACCTTTCAGCAGACTCGCTGACAGAATTATTGCTTCAGCACCTAAAGCAGGTGGAACTAGCCGCGGTGAAGGAAGTGTATTAGGCGGATTAGGAAATTTACTGGATGGAGATAATCGTTATTAA
>JBLIKD010000075.1:0-9521 GCA_047636275.1 Flavobacterium sp.
CATGAAAACAGACTCATTTGCTTTAAGACACTTAGGACCAAGAGATCACGATTTACCTAAAATGTTAGAAACTATAGGTGTTGAATCTTTAGACCAACTAATTAACGAGACTATTCCAGCTGACATTCGGTTAAAAGACCCTTTGGTGTTGGAGCATATTATGACTGAATACGAATTTGCAAATCACATCAGATTATTAGGTCGGACTAACAAGGTTTACAAATCATATATCGGCTTAGGGTATCACCCTACAGTTGTTCCGGCGGCAATTCAAAGAAATATTTTTGAAAACCCAAGTTGGTACACCGCTTACACCCCATACCAAGCAGAAATTGCCCAGGGGAGATTAGAAGCCATTTTGAATTTCCAAACTATGGTTATTGAGTTAACCGGAATGGAAATTGCCAATGCATCATTACTCGACGAAAGTACTGCTGCCGCAGAAGCAATGGCTTTATTGTTTGATGTTCGATCCAGAGATCAAAAGAAAAGCAATGTAAATAAATTCTTCGTTTCTGAAGAAATATTACCACAGACTTTATCCGTTTTACAGACTCGTTCTGCACCTATCGGAGTAGAGTTAGTAATTGGAAACCACCAAGAGTTTGATTTTTCAAAAGAATTCTTCGGAGCAATACTTCAATACCCAGGAAAACACGGTCAAATTTATGACTATGCTGACTTTATTAAAAAAGCGGCCGATAATGAAATAAAAGTGGCTGTTGCTGCAGACATTTTATCACTAGTAAAATTAACACCTCCAGGTGAAATAGGTGCTGCAGTAGTAGTAGGAACAACACAACGTTTCGGAATCCCGATGGGTTATGGTGGACCGCACGCCGCTTATTTTGCTACAAAGGAGGAGTATAAGCGTTCCATGCCAGGAAGAATCATTGGTGTATCACAAGATGTTAATGGAAATCGTGCATTGCGTATGGCATTACAAACACGTGAACAACATATCAAACGGGAGAAAGCGACATCTAATATTTGTACTGCACAGGTTTTATTATCTGTGATGGCAGGAATGTTTGCTGTATATCACGGACCAAAAGGATTGCAATATATTGCCAATAAAGTGCATGGAATGGCCTCCACCCTAGCAGATGCTCTGAATAAATTAGGTGTTTACCAAACCAATACTGCCTTTTTCGATACTATTGTCGTAAAAACGGATGCTAAAAAGATTAGAGCAATTGCAGAAAAAAACGAAATTAATTTCTTTTATATCGATGATGCAACGATTTCTATCTCGTTAAACGAAACGACTTTACTTACAGACATAGACCAAGTAATTGCTGTCTTTGCGGAAGCATTAGGGAAAGAAACTTTTGTAGTAAATGAATATACTACAGAAAATAACTATCCAACTAACTTATCCAGAACAACTGATTTTTTATTGCACGACGTGTTCAATAACCATCATTCTGAAACCAGCTTAATGCGTTACATCAAAAGACTAGAACGTAAAGATTTATCATTGACACACTCGATGATTGCCTTGGGTTCTTGTACAATGAAATTGAACGCAGCATCAGAAATGTTGCCTCTGAGTATGCCTTACTGGAATTCCATTCACCCATTCGCTCCATTAGATCAGGTGAAAGGCTATACGACAATGCTTAAAAAGTTAGAACATCAATTAAATGTCATCACAGGTTTTGCAGGCACAACGCTGCAACCAAACTCTGGTGCACAAGGAGAATATGCTGGTTTAATGACCATTAGAGCGTATCACCTTTCGAGAGGCGACGATCAAAGAAAAATATGTTTGATTCCTGGTTCCGCCCACGGAACAAATCCAGCTTCAGCTGCGATGGCCGGAATGACAATTATTGTTACCAAAACTATGGAAAACGGTAATATAGATGTAGAAGATGTAAGAGAAAAAGCGCTACAATATAAAGACCAGCTGTCTTGTTTAATGATAACTTACCCCTCTACACATGGTGTTTTTGAAAGTGCCATTAGAGAAATCACTCAAATTATACACGACAATGGCGGTTTAGTGTACATGGATGGTGCGAATATGAATGCGCAAGTTGGATTAACTAATCCAGCGACTATTGGCGCTGATGTATGTCACTTGAACTTACACAAAACTTTTGCTATTCCTCATGGCGGTGGTGGACCGGGTGTTGGGCCAATTTGTGTAAACGAGAAATTAGTTCCGTTTTTACCTAGTAATCCATTAGTTCAAGTAGGTGGTGAAAAGGCAATTACCGCTATTTCTGGCGCTCCTTATGGCTCTGCCTTAGTATGTCTAATTTCTTATGGATACATTTGTATGCTAGGTTCCGAAGGAATTACAGATGCAACTAAATACGCTATTCTAAATGCAAATTATATGAAAGCACGTTTAGAAGAACATTATCCTATTTTGTATACTGGCGAAACAGGAAGAGCAGCTCACGAAATGATTTTAGATTGTAGAAGTTTCAAAGAGAAAGGGATTGAAGTAGTAGATATTGCGAAACGATTAATGGACTATGGTTTTCATGCTCCAACGGTTTCGTTTCCAGTTGCAGGAACTTTAATGATTGAACCAACTGAATCTGAAGATGTTGCTGAATTAGATCGTTTTTGTGATGCTATGATTTCAATTCGCAAAGAGATTGAAGCATCGCTAGCTGACGAACCAAATAACATATTAAAAAACGCTCCCCATACCTTAGCAATGTTAACTGCTGATACTTGGGTATTACCGTATTCACGAGAAAAAGCAGCTTACCCACTAGAGTATGTTTCAGATAATAAGTTCTGGCCAAGTGTTCGTCGAGTAGACGAAACATACGGAGATAGAAATTTAATTTGTAGCTGTGCTCCTATAGAAGCTTACATGTAACACCTATCGTTACAGATTATTATAAAATGCCTCGACATTATCGAGGCATTTTTTTTGTTATATTACTGGCTATAAAACATTTCAATACTATCTCTGTCGAAAAACTCGCCCTAAATAGATAAGAATTAACACTACAGAACCGTCGTGTTTTCAAACAATTATTAAAAAATCATCAATAAATTAGCCAAATAATCAAAATTCTATAATTATATGCACGCATAGTAAATAACATGACGGTAATCAATTTATTATTATTAAATTAGCATAAATTTTTTGGAAAACATACCGATGAAAATAAAAATAACTGGAATAGGAAGTTACATTCCTGAGAAAAAAGTAAGTAATATAGACTTTAATAATCACGTTTTTTTAAATGAAGATGGTACAACTTTTGGTTATCCGAATGATGTGGTCATCAAAAAATTTAAAAGTATCACCGGAATTGAGCATCGACGCTATGCTGACGACAATTTAAATTCTTCGGACTTGGCGTTTTTGGCATCAAAAAAAGCCATAGAAAATGCCGCTATTGATCCAGAAACTATCGATTATATTATTTTTGCACACAATTTTGGGGATGTAAATTATGGCACTTCACAATCTGATACGCTACCGAGTTTAGCTACTCGTGTTAAAAATAAGTTACAAATAAAAAACCCAAAGTGCGTTGCCTACGATATTCTTTTTGGATGTCCTGGATGGATTGAAGGGGTCCTCCAAGCAAATGCCTACATCAAATCAGGGATGGCGCAACGCTGTCTAGTGATTGGTTCTGAAACCTTATCAAGAGTTGTCGATGAACATGATAGAGATTCCATGATTTATTCAGATGGTGCGGGAGCTTCCGTCATAGAAGCTTCTGATGATGAAGAAACAGGACTATTATCTTATGAAAGTGGTACTTATGCGATGGATGAAGCTAACTATTTGTTTTTTGGAAAATCATACAACCCAGAGTCAGATCCTGACACTCGCTATATAAAAATGCATGGACGTAAGATTTATGAGTTTGCATTAACTACGGTTCCAGCGGCGATGAAAAGCTGTTTGGACAAAAGCGGTATTGCAATAGATGATGTCAAAAAGATTCTTATCCATCAGGCTAACGAGAAAATGGATGAAGCAATCATACAACGATTTTATAAATTATATGACAGACCGGTTCCTCAGGATATTATGCCTATGAGTATTTATGACTTAGGAAACAGTAGTGTAGCAACAGTACCCACCCTCTTTGATCTATTAATTAGAGACCAAATAAAGGACCAAAAAATCAGCAAAGGAGACGTGCTATTGTTTGCCTCTGTAGGAGGTGGAATGAATGTCAATGCATTTGTCTATCGGTATTAATATTTTTATAATACGATCATTTAATATTAAAATACAAAACCGTACTTTGAAAGTCACCTTTTTAAAGTACGGTTTTTTCATTTCTATCTAAAGGTAAAACCGTAAAACACGAGCCATATCTTTGTATCTTTGTCCCTTTATGAACCTTAATGAACGAGAAATTGTTTCGTTCCTCGCAATGACTATGTACGAAAAAACGTTTCCAAATAAAAGATTCAAACATACCTTAGAATTTCTAAATAAGCATATTTCAACGACTCAGACCGTTTTAGACTTAGGAGTAGAAAATCCTTTTTCAAGAATCATGAAAGAAGAAGGTTTTTCAGTTACCAACACAAGTGGTGAAGATTTAGATAAAAATCAGCTCCTATTTTCATCAGAAAAACAAGATGTTGTTACCGCTTTTGAAATTTTCGAGCACTTATTAAATCCCTACACCATTTTAACTGAAATAAAGTCCGACAAACTTTTCATTTCTATTCCGCTGCGATTGTGGTTCTCCCCTGCGTATAGAAGTAAAACGGATATGTGGGATAGGCATTATCATGAATTTGAAGATTGGCAATTGGACTGGCTATTAGAGAAGACCGGTTGGAAGATTATTGATAGTCAAAAGTGGACTAATCCCGTTAAGAAAATTGGTTTCCGACCATTATTGCGATATTTCACCAATAGGTATTACATCGTTTATGCTGAAAGAGCTTGAAAGCAAATTCTACAATAAATGAATATCAAATAATAGGAGTACGCTTTCAAATTGGAACATGCTTCAATTTGGAGTTCAAAAATTAAGAAATTGAAAATTTATTCAAATAAAGATGAACTACTATATAGTTATCCCGGCACATAACGAAGAAGCATTTATTTCATTAACTCTACAATCTTTGATTTCTCAGACCCATTTACCTTCAAAAATAGTTGTAGTAAATGACAACTCTACTGATAAAACTGCAGAACTTGTTTTAGCTTTTGCCAAAGACCATCCGTCTATCTCTTTAGTAGAAAAGACTTCAAGTGCTATCCATTTACCTGGTAGTAAAGTTATTCAGGCTTTTCAAAAAGGCTTTGGAACTCTTGACGATAATTACGACATTATTGTAAAATTAGATGCTGATTTAATTTTACCAAACAACTATTTCGAGACTATTGTTAAGCATTTTGAAGCAAATCCAACGACAGGGATGGTCGGTGGATTTGCTTATATCGAGAAAAACGGTGACTGGATTCTTGAAAATTTAACTGACAAAGATCATATTCGAGGCGCTTTTAAAGCATACCGAAAAGCTTGTTTTAAACAAATGGGCGGACTAAAAGCCGCAATGGGATGGGATACCGTAGACGAATTGTTGTCTGCATATTATGGGTGGAAAGTAGTTACTGATGCTACATTAATTGTCAAGCATTTAAAGCCAACCGGAGCAAATTATAACAAAACCGCTCGTTACAAACAAGGCGAAGCTTTTTACACCCTAGGTTATGGATTTATGATTACAGCAATAGCTTCGGCTAAATTATCATTCCTGAAAAAAAAGCCCTTGTTGTTTTTCGACTATATACAGGGTTTTATAAAAGCTAAATCAGCCAAGAAACCTTTATTAGTAACCGATGCGCAAGCGAAATTCATAAGAGCGTATCGTATTAATAAGATGAAACAAAAGCTATTTAATTAATTTTTATTTTTGATTTAATTAAAAAACTACAAACTCTAAACTGTAAACCGGCTACTAATTGTTAATTTAGCCCATATTTGTAAACACATGATGCTCATTAGATACACAACACAGATAGGAAGATACTTTCTAATGCTAAGAGAAATTTTTATCAAACAAACCAAATGGTCTGTTATGAAAAAATTAATCTTCAAGGAAATTGACGACTTGATTATTGATTCCCTTGGAATCGTAGCCTTCATATCTTTCTTTGTTGGTGGGGTTGTCGCAATTCAAACCGCACTAAACCTTACGAATCCATTAATTCCTAAATACCTTATTGGTTTCGCTACAAGACAATCCGTAATACTCGAATTTGCTCCTACTTTTATCTCAGTAATTATGGCAGGGAAAATGGGTTCCTTTATCACTTCCAGTATAGGAACTATGCGCGTTACAGAGCAGATCGATGCACTAGAGGTCATGGGTGTAAACTCACTGAATTATTTAGTATTTCCCAAAATTATTGCCTTGCTGTTGTATCCATTTTTGATTGGTATCAGTATGTTTTTAGGGATTTTGGGAGGTTGGATGGCAGGTGTCTATGGCGGATTTACTTCCAGTGCCGAATTTATTGATGGAGCTCAGAGGGATTTCATCCCATTTCATATTGTTTACGCATTCCTAAAAACTTTAATTTTTGCCATGCTATTGGCAACCATACCTTCTTTCCATGGTTATTACATGAAAGGTGGTGCACTAGAAGTGGGTAAAGCAAGTACAGTTGCCTTTGTTTGGACATCGGTTTCTATCATATTATTCAATTATATATTAACGCAATTGTTACTAGGATCATGATCGAGATAAAAGACATAGAAAAATCATTTGGTGAGACTAAAATCCTCAAAGGCATTTCAACTATTTTTGAAACTGGAAAAACGAACCTAATTATTGGACAAAGTGGCTCAGGTAAAACTGTCTTACTGAAAAGTCTTTTAGGAATCCATACCCCAGAATCTGGCAAAATTTGTTTTGATGGGAGAGTGTATTCTGAACTAGAACCAGATGAAAAAAGAGAACTCCGCACAGAAATCGGAATGGTTTTTCAAGGTAGCGCATTATTTGATTCGATGACTGTCGAGGAAAACGTAGCATTCCCATTGAAAATGTTCACTAACGACAACAAAGCCGTAATTAAAGAACGAGTTGACTTTGTTTTAGAAAGAGTGGCTTTAATAGACGCTCATGATAAACTGCCTTCTCAAATTTCTGGAGGAATGCAAAAACGTGTGGCTATTGCTCGCGCTATTGTCAACAGGCCTAAATACCTATTTTGTGATGAACCAAATTCCGGATTAGACCCTAATACAGCTATATTAATTGATAATTTGATTAAAGAAATAACCGAAGAATACGATATCACCACCGTAATTAACACTCATGATATGAACTCCGTGATGGAGATTGGGGAACGTATTTTATTCCTTAAGGATGGATTAAAAGCTTGGGAAGGAAACAAAGAAGAAATTTTCAGAACCGACAATCAAGCCGTTGTAGACTTTGTTTATTCTTCTAATTTGTTCAAGAAAGTAAGAGAAGCATATTTGAAAGAGTAAGTTTAAGAGCGGAACTTCCTTGAATCCATTAGAGCTTCCCTCCCGCTGTCCGTTACAATCTTTTATTCGCAACAATTTTACAGTCCAGAAATATTGAATTGAATAAAAGGATTTTCACTGCTATCGGGGCTAAAAACCACTTTTCATTTTCATAATAAAATATAAAAAAAGCATAGACTATAAATATAGACTATGCTTTTTGATTTATATCCGTTTTTATGTCTTTGAGAATAAGCTAACTACCTGCCTTATCTTAAGGAGTTTTGTACTGCTGAGGGGTCGGAAGCAGAAAATTATTAAGAAATACTTTAATTTGTACCTTATTTCGGCAGCAGTTCCACCTCAGCATTTGGATTAAAGAGATACATTTTTCCAGAGCTCACTTCGAGACATTCAAAACGTTTAACCCGTACAGCCATTTTCTTAAAAATCTTGCCGCTACCTATCCTGAAAACACTCCCATAGGGTATCTCAAATATATAGTTTTTATCATTTTGTGCGTCGAACTGCTTTAGTGCCAAAGACAAAGTGGTATCTGTATCACTGCTGGCCGTTGGGTTTTTGAAATGTCTTGCCAATAAAGGTAGCAGTTGACTTGGAAAAATTTCTGGGCGTATATAAGGAATCATTAACCGTTGAAAAGAATACTTCCATTCATTACCATGAGGTTTTATATTTCTTCCAAATTTTTCAAAAGCAACCAAATGTGAAATCTCATGAATCAGAGTAATCAAAAACTTGTATTTATTGAGGTTTGAATTAACCGTTATCTCATGTTTCCCATTAGGTCCTTTTCGATAATCTCCATGGCGAGTCTGCCTCTCATTAACAATCTTAAGATGGACTTGATTGACAACGATGAGTTCAAAAACGGGCTTAACCGCGTGTTCCGGGATATATCGTGCTAAGGTCTCGCTCACAAAGTTAGGAATTACAAATTATGATTTATGAGTTTCTTTCAGAGGTGATGATTATACTAGAAATAATTTTTAGAACTACGGTACTCTGTTGATGTATTGATTTAAATTCATCTTCAGGAAGATCGTCCGTTACTTTTACTAGTGCTAGCCAATAACCTCGATTAATCACATTCTTTTGTGAGTTGGATAATTAATGAATGAAATCCGTTTTGCTTGAGGCGTTTACAGCTTCGCAAGCATTTGCCCGAACCGAGATTATAGAACACAAAAACTGTTTACTCCTAATATATCCTTTCTTTTCAGCGACAGTATCTTTATAAAAGTCCCCACCTCTACCAACCAATTCAAAGCCCTTTGCCTTGAAGATACTTTCACTCATAACCAATGGCTTATAACATTTAATTATTACGGGTTCGTAGACGATACCTGCAATACTTTTCCGTTATAATATTTATTCCCAGTTAGGGTAAAATCAAAAATATAATCCGCCATTTCGTTCGCTTTTATTGGTGCCTGATAACCAGGAAAAGCCTCTTCCAACATTTCTGTCTGAACGGCTCCTAAAGCCAAAACATTAAATGATATACCTCTTTCTTTATATTCTTCAGCCAATAACTCTGAAAGCGTGATTACGGCTCCTTTACTAGAGCTGTAAGCTGCAAGTCCAGCAAACTTTAAACTACCTTGAATCCCTCCCATTGAACTTATGGTAACCACATGACTTCCTTTTTGCAAGTAAGGCAAACAGATACGAGTTAAGTTAGCAACGGCAAAAACATTTACCTTGTAGACACTTTCATAATCTTCTTGCGTAGTTTCAGCAAAGGGTTTCGACAAGAAACTTCCTGCATTATTTACAATTGCATCTACCGTTTTCCATGAATCAGCCAATACCTTTTCGACTTTCACTAAATCTGATTCATTTGACAAATCAACTGAAATACAGGTAATATTCTCATGCTCTATTAAAATCCTAGGTGTTTTTCTAGAAATGGCCAACACTTGATGTCCAGCATTAGCAAATTTTAATGCTAATTCATATCCTATCCCTCTACTTGTTCCCGTTATAATAATCTTTTTCATTTAGCAAAAATAAACAAAAGCTTTAAAATATCGAACATTTAGCACCAATGATTCGTTC
>JBLIKD010000076.1:0-9152 GCA_047636275.1 Flavobacterium sp.
ATTTATAACACAAATATAGCTTTTCATTTACGATATCAAAAGTTTAGTAATTTATTCAGAGAATTAATTGTTTTTGAATGATTTTTCGAAAGGTACCCGCTGCAAAATACTTCTACCCAAAGTAACTTCATCAGCATATTCTAGTTCATCACCTACCGCAATTCCACGCGCAATAGTAGAAATAACAATAGCAGTATCAGCTATTTGTTTATAAATATAGAAATTAGTAGTATCACCCTCCATTGTTGAACTCAGCGCAAAAATAACTTCATTTACACTTCCTGCTTTTACCTTTTCTACCAATGTTCCAATTTTCAACTGACTGGGACCCACACCATCAATAGGAGATATTTTGCCCCCTAAAACGTGATACACCCCTCTATATTGACCCGTATTTTCTATAGCCATCACATCGCGAATGTCTTCCACAACACATACAACTTGGTGATTTCGATTTTTATTAGCACAGATTTCGCAAATAGTACTATCTGAAATATTATGACAGTTAGTACAATATTTAATATCTTCTCTCATATTTACCAATGCTTGAGCCAAAAAACCAGTCTGCTCTTTGGGTTGTTTTAACAAATGCAACACCAGTCGCAAGGCGCTCCTCTTCCCTATTCCTGGTAACTGAGCTATTTCGTTAACTGCTTTTTCTATTAATTTTGAAGAGAATTCCATAACTGCAAATGTAGCAATTTGTTTATTTGTTTAGGTAGTTATTTGCTTAATCCCTCAAACAAATTCCTATCCGTTACAATAGAGAAATAAGCTAACTCGAGCAACAGTCCTCGTTTTAGAGTGAATTCATAACTACAAATTCAAAAATGAATTTTGAAAATAGGCTCCTCTTTACTAAAAAATAAAAGCAGCTATTTGAGGGATTAAACCGAAGAGAGATTGACTAAAAAATTGTATTTTGGCTTTTCAAAATCCAAAAAATGACACCCTTCGCCATTATATCCCTTATTGTTATCTACTTCGGAATATTATTTGCTATTTCGCATTTCACCAGTAAAAAAGACAGCGGAAATGATGCTTTTTTCAAAGCAAATAAAAATTCTAAATGGTACTTGGTAGCCTTCGGAATGATAGGAACAGCACTTTCAGGGGTGACTTTTATATCGGTTCCTGGAGAAGTGGGAGCCGCAAGTGGAGAACAATTTAAATACTTTCAGTTTGTTCTTGGAAATGCAATAGGATTTATATTCATTGCTAAAGTACTTTTGCCATTGTATTACCGAATGAACTTGACTTCTATTTATGGATACATAGAACGTCGTCTGGGAACCTATTCTTATAAAACTGCCGCTACGATTTTCTTGATAAGCCGAACTATAGGATCTGCATTTAGATTGTACCTCGTTGTAATAGTACTGCAGCGTTTCGTGTTTGATTTTTACGGAATCTCTTTTGCCGTTACCGTACTGATTTCATTAGCTTTAATATTTGCTTACACCTATCGCGGAGGCTTAAAAACCATCATCATTACTGATACTTTACAAACATTTTTCTTAGTCACCTCTGTCTTTATGACTATTTATTTTATTTGCCAAAGCTTAAATCTCACTACTATCGAAGCCTTTGAGGCCGTTAAAAACAGTAGTTATTCTAAAATATTTTTCTTCGACGATTTCTTGTCTAGTAAGTTTCACTTTGTCAAACAAATTTTGGGCGGAATTTTTGTGACGATCGCCATGGTCGGACTAGATCAAGATTTAATGCAAAAGAATTTAAGTTGTGCAACCATTGGGGAAGCCCAAAAGAACATGTTTGCTTTCACCGGAATATTTGTACTAATCAATATCTTCTTTTTAAGCGTAGGTGCGCTTCTTTATATTTATGCTGCAAAAAACGGTATTGACGTCCCTACTGATTTAGTGACAGGAAAATCAAGAACCGATTTACTTTTTCCTGAAATCGCCTTTCGTCACTTAACATTAATTCCATCTGTCATCTTCTTGCTAGGTTTGACAGCGGCTACTTTTGCAACAACGGATTCTGCCTTAACGGCACTAACCACTTCCTTTTGTGTCGATTTTCTGGGTATGGATAAGGCAGAAAACAGGAACAAGCCCAATGCAATAATAGCGAGACACTTTGCGCATCTTGGATTTTGCTTCCTTATGTTTCTAGTGATTGTATTTTTCAATTCTATTAACGACAGCTCTGTGGTAGGTATGATTTTCAGAATCGCTTCTTATACCTACGGACCACTATTAGGGTTGTATGGTTTCGGTTTATTTATGACAACAAAAACAGTTAGAGACCAACTTGTACCACTGGTCTGTTTAGTTTCTCCTGCTCTAACTTTTCTGCTTAGCGAAAACTCAAAAGTATTGTTTTTCGGATATGTATTCGACAACGAACTGATTATTATAAATGGGCTAATCACTTACATAGGACTACTTATGATTAGCAAACCAACACAGGAAGAAACTCGCTTTTAAATTAAACAAAAACAGTACGTTTTTTTTAATTGCACTCCGTCCCGCAATTAACACGAGACGAAACGAGCAAACTATGTCGAAATTTTAAAGTTACTGGCGTACTTTAAAATTCCTAAAACAGATTCTAGTATTTAATAGCGGTTTGTAGTCAATAAAGCTAAGGTACAAGCCACTTCTGATTTTATATTATTCAATTCTAAAAGTTGATACAGTTCTGGGTTTTCAGTCCCGGGATTAAAAAGCACACGTTTCGGCTTCATTTCAACTATATAATTGTAATAATCTTTCTGACGAGCCGGATTTAAGTACAAGGTCACCGTATCGATATTTTTTAAAGGAATCGCTTTAGTTTGAATTTTTATTCCAGCAACTTCTCCCGCATTTTGACCAATCGCAAGAACAGAATGTCCTTTCTCAACAAGCAAAGTCATCGCTTTGAATGCATATTTCTCTGGTTTTGCTGAAGCACCAAGAACTAAAGTTTTTTTATTTTTCATTTTTTGATTGTTTTTTGGTAAAAGTACTAAAATACTATAGTCCCTTTTAATTAAAATTAATATCTTTCACTGCGCAATAGTCTCCATTAAGAATCTACTGCTCCTGTTATAACCAAAACTTAATCCGCAATATGCTAGAAGCAGTTAAGGAGGCACTTAATTTTGTAAGAAAAAATGGAACTTTTTATTTATTTATTTGCTGCGCTTTTTTCAGTTATCAACCCTATAGGAACGGTGCCTATTTTTGTTGGACTTACTCAGGATGATGACAAAAAAGAACGTTCCCGTATTTCGTTGTGGACAGCTGTAAATGTTTTTGTGATAATGATTATCTCCTTTTTTTTAGGAGAATACGTTTTGTCGTTTTTCGGAATTAGCATGGAAGCCTTACGTATAGCAGGAGGAATTGTTATCGCGACTTCTGGGTTCTCACTTCTTTCAGGTGAATTTAGTAAAAACAGAGGAGTAAGTAAAAAAGTAGAAAGTGATGCACAAACTAGAAATGATATTGCCTTAACTCCATTAGCCATTCCGATGCTTGCTGGACCAGGATCTATCTCCCTATTGATTGCGTTTTATAGTGAACATCAGGAAACGTCCGAAATTATTATTTCTGTTGTAGCTATGGTAGCAGTTGCTATCGCCATTTTTATCATTTTACGAAGCGCACACTATTTAGCTAAAATACTTGGCGCCTCCGGAATTGTAGCTATTTCAAGAATAGTAGGCTTTATTGTAATCGCCATAGGAGTACAGTACATTATCAGTTCAATACTAACGATAGTAAAAACAAATCTGATGTAGAGAGCCAGTACACTATAATCCAAAAAAAAGACCTTCAATATAATATTGAAGGTCTTTTTTTTTAAGCTTTAGGCAAGAAAACCTCTGCCATCATGCACCTAGCGCTTCCACCACCGCAAGCTTCAATAGTATCTAAACTGGAACTAAGAATCGTAGCGTGTTTCTCTAACTGCTCTATTTGTTTTGGCTTTAGGCTTTGATGTGCAGCCCTGCTCATCACTAAATATCTGTTATCGTCTGTACCACGTACTTCGAGCATATTTCCAGCAAAATTATTAACCTGCTCTTCAGTGATGAGAATGATTTCTTTGTTATCCTTTTTAAGATTGTCCAAAACCATTTTGCGTTCTTTTCTATCATCGATACAATCTGCACAAATTACCGCAAAATTTTCACCCAAACACATCATTACGTTCGTGTGATAGATTAATTTACGTTCTCCGTTTACAGTGTGAAAAGCCTCGAATAATACTGGCGCATAGTCAAAATCTTCACAGAACTCAATAAAAAGTTCTTCATCAGCGCGAGGAGACAACGCGCAATATGCTTTTTCATTTGCTCTATCAAGGAGTAAGCTTCCGGTTCCTTCCAAGAAAAAACCATCTTCCTCTGCAGAAGTATAATCTACAATATTTTCTGTTTTGAATCCTTTTTCCTCTAACATGTCCAAAATTTCCTCCCGACGTTCCGAACGACGATTAGCTGCAAACATTGGATACAATGCCGCATCCCCATTTTCATGAAAAGAAATCCAATTGTTTGGAAAAATACTATCTGGAGTATCCGGATTTAGGGTATCATCCACTACGGTTACGTCCACGCCAACAGCTCTAAGCTTTTCAACGAAAATATCAAATTCTTCTTGCGCTTTTGCATTTACTGTTGCTGGTAAAAGACCGTCTAATACTTTTTGATAATAATTATTAACTGCCGTTTGTTCGTTCATTCGAAACGCTACCGGACGAACCATCAATATCGAATTTGTTGTTTGTTTCATTTTATATTTTATTTATGCAGTACGTACTATCGCGCGGTACATAGCTACTAGAAATTAGTCTCTTATTAAAGGTAATGTGGAGCAACGCAATAATCCTTCCTGCTTGGAAATCTCGGCATACGAAATCTCTTCCACTGTAAAACCGTTAGACCGCAGCCAATTATTCAATCTAGTGAAGTTTTTTTCAGAAACCACAACATTGGAATCAATAGAAAATACATTAGAATTCATAGTATACATTTCCTCCCTTGTGATATGAAACAAGTTATCCTTCCCAAGAAGAGTAACCAGATACATATAATCTGCCTCTTCTCGAAATCCGCTTTTATAAATAATCCCCTTATCAGGGCCTATAGGCTGGAAACAACAATCAAGATGCAGGGCATTGTCTCTTGCTTCAATTTTAGATTTAACCAAATCAAATTCTTTAACAACTTTATGTGGAAACAACTCTTTTATAAATTGGACTCCCTCACTATTTGTTCTTGCTGTGATATAATCTTTATAATCGCTTCCTTTATAGGTACCAATAAAGATATGGTCACCCCATAGCATGACATCTCCGCCTTCTATATGGACTTCTTCTGGAGGACGCACTACTTGCATAGCATCTATCTGATCAATTACATATTGAATAGCGTCTAGTTCTCTTTCACGCTCAGGCAAAATATTTGATTTAATAAAAACACCATCAATGACAAAACCAATATCTCTTGTAAATATCTGATTGTAATCAGCAATTAATTCAGGTCTAAAAATAGTAACATTGTATTTTTGAAGTACTTCGCAAAAAGCCTCCATTTCCACCACCATATCTTTTTCAACGGGATAGGTGCCTGCTAATATATGTTCTAATGATTTTGGATCATATGCCTCCGCTATGGACGGTGTTTCACCATTACTAATAGCAGTCCCCAAAACTACTGCTCGTAATCTCGAAGTCTCATTTTTTATATTTAATTTTAACATATAGTATTTAAATTTGGACAAAGATAAAAAAAGCTTCACTAGTCAGTGAAGCTTTTTTATAATTGAATTTATCGTTTATCTACTGTTTTAAAATCTCGTAACGGAGATCCAGTATAAATTTGCCTTGGTCTACCAATCGGCTCTTTATTTTCACGCATTTCTTTCCACTGCGCGATCCAACCTGGTAAACGTCCAATAGCGAACATTACCGTAAACATGTCAGTAGGAATTCCTAAAGCTCTATAAATGATTCCGGAATAGAAGTCTACATTAGGATATAAGCTTCTTGATTTGAAATATTCATCCTCTAAAGCTAATGCTTCTAATTTCTTTGCAATAGCAAGAATAGGATCATCAACACCTAAAGTTTCTAACACTTCATCTGCAGCCTTCTTGATGATTTTAGCACGTGGATCAAAGTTTTTATATACTCTATGACCAAAGCCCATTAATCTAAAAGGATCGTCTTTATCTTTGGCTTTTTCCATATATTTATCCGCATCTCCACCATTTTGATGTATTTCTTCTAACATTTCAAGAACTGCCTGGTTTGCTCCTCCATGCAGAGGTCCCCACAACGCTGAAACTCCTGAAGATATTGACGCGAATAAACCTGCATGAGAAGAACCTACCATTCTTACCGTAGAAGTAGAACAATTTTGTTCATGATCTGCATGAAGGATAAACAATTTATTTAATGCTTCAATAACAACTGGACTCGCTTTATAGGGTCCTGTCGGTATTTCAAACATTAGTTTCATGAAATTTTCAACATATCCTTTTGTATTATCATAATAATTTAGAGGATAACCCATGCTTTTTCTGTACGTCCATGTTGCGATAACCAGGAATTTACCCATGGTCTTACAAACGGCTTGATACATTTCTTTTTCATTGTCAACATTGACTGATTTAGGGTTAAATGCTGTTAATGCACTAGTCAATGCAGCTAATACACCCATTGGGTGCGCTGTTCTTGGAAACCCGTCAATGATGCTTTTCATCTCCTCATTAACTAATGTGTATTTTCTAATGTCATCTTCAAATTGTTCCAACTGAACGGCAGTTGGTAATTCTCCGAAAACTAAAAGAAAGGACACCTCTAAAAAATCCGCTTTGTCAGCCAAATCTTCAATGGAATATCCTCTGTAACGCAATATTCCTAACTCTCCATCTAAGAAAGTAATTTTACTGGTACAAGACCCTGAATTTTTATAACCTGGATCTAGCGTGATTATCCCAGTTAAATCTCGTAATTTCTTAATATCAATGGCTTTTTCGTTTTCGCTTCCTTCTACAACTGGAAACTCATACCTCTTACCATCAATTTCTACTATAGCTGTTTTTGACATAATATTTTGAAAATAAAACTTTTTATTTAATAATCTACCAAATCTAAGGATAATAACATCAAATAAAAAGCGAAATTGATAATGTTAGTGTTAAATTAAACAAAAAAGCCATTCGACTAAATCGAATGGCTTTTTATACATTATGATGATAAATATTATTTTGTCTTAAAAGCTTTTTTACCAGGAAAATAAGCTGTTTCCCCTAGTTCTTCCTCTATTCTTAATAATTGATTGTATTTAGCCATACGGTCAGAACGAGAAGCAGATCCAGTCTTGATTTGACCACAGTTCAATGCAACTGCTAAATCAGCAATTGTGTTGTCTTCTGTTTCTCCTGATCGATGCGACATTACCGACGTATATCCTGCATTTTTAGCCATGTTTACAGCAGCAATAGTCTCAGTCAATGTACCAATTTGGTTTACTTTTACTAAAATAGAATTCGCTATACCTCGATCGATACCTGTCGCTAATCGTTCAACATTGGTCACGAACAAATCATCACCGACTAACTGAACTTTATCTCCAATTTTATCAGTAAGCATTTTCCATCCATCCCAGTCATTTTCATCCATACCATCTTCAATAGAAATAATTGGATAATTAGCAGCTAATTCAGCCAAATACTCAACTTGTTCAGCAGAAGATCTGATTTTACCTGTTTCACCTTCAAATTTAGAATAGTCATATTTGCCATCTACGTAAAACTCAGCTGCAGCACAATCTAAAGCGATCATAATTTCATCACCAAAAGTATACCCAGCATTTTCCACTGATAATTTAATGGTATCCAATGCGTCTTCCGTACCACCAGCTAAAGTTGGAGCAAAACCACCTTCATCACCTACAGCAGTACTCAAACCTCTATCGTGTAATACTTTTTTCAAACTATGAAAAATCTCACTACCCATTTGCATAGCGTGTGTAAAAGACGTCGCTTTCACAGGTATTATCATAAATTCTTGAAAAGCAATTGGTGCATCAGAATGTGACCCTCCGTTAATGATGTTCATCATAGGAACAGGTAATGTATTTGCTGAAACTCCTCCTACATATCTGTATAAAGGCAATCCTAACTCATTAGCAGCTGCTTTTGCAACAGCAAGAGAAACACCAAGAATAGCATTTGCCCCTAATTTTGATTTGTTAGGCGTACCATCTAAATCAATCATCATCTGGTCAATCACGTTTTGTTCAAAAACTGATGTTCCTAAAAGTTCCTCAGCAATAATGGTATTAACATTTTTCACTGCATTTAAAACTCCTTTTCCTAAATAGGCCTTCCCACCGTCACGTAATTCTACTGCCTCATGTTCTCCTGTTGATGCTCCAGATGGAACAGCAGCTCTACCTAAGATACCATGTTCAGTAACTACATCTACTTCTATAGTAGGATTCCCTCTGGAATCGAAAATTTGTCTTGCGTGAATTTTGATAATAATACTCATACTACTTTATTTTAAATTTTATCAGACAAATATATTCTATCTTTTGCTACGATATTATCAAAATAGTGAATGTTATTAACGAAATCGATATATTAATCTATTAATAAAGGTCTGACGCTCAATTCTAGTCTAAAAATAGTCCTCTCGTAAACTTTACTTGACGTAAAAGCAACTTAGTTTTATTTGTAAAACGAAGTTTGCCATCTCACTCAAAAACACTGTATCCACTTAGAAGTAAAAGCAAGATGATTTTTAAAGCGCTTGATAAACAAAAAAAACTTTCTTTAGTTAAAAAGAAAGCTTCTCGATGATGATAATGTAAAGACAAGAACTTTAGCCTATTTTTTTATATTTTGAATAAACTGATCGAATAAATAAGAAGAATCATGTGGTCCCGGACTAGCTTCCGGGTGGTACTGTACAGAAAAGCAGTTCTTATGTTTCATTCTCATACCGGCCACTGTCCCATCATTTAAGTGAACATGCGTAATTTCTAAATCACTATTAGCTTCTAACTCTTCCTTATTGACTGTAAAACCGTGATTCTGCGATGTAATCTCTCCTTTACCTGAAATTAAATTCTTGACAGGATGATTTATTCCCCGATGACCATTAAACATTTTATAAGTTGA
>JBLIKD010000077.1:0-9083 GCA_047636275.1 Flavobacterium sp.
AGCTTGTGCCGAAAATAATATTCAATTAATCATTTTAGACAGGCCCAACCCTAATGGAAGTATCGTTGACGGACCGATTCTAGAAAAAGAATTCACCAGTTTTGTTGGGATGCATCCCATTCCCGTTTTACACGGTATGACCATTGGCGAATATTCACAAATGATTAATGGAGAGCACTGGCTGAAAGACGGAATCAGTTGCAAGTTAACTGTTATTCCTTGTTCCTATTATAACAGAAAAATGCAATACAGCCTCCCTGTAAAACCATCACCAAACTTACCAAACGACAAATCGATTAACTTATACCCTAGCCTATGCTTTTTTGAAGGAACGAATGTTAGCGCAGGAAGAGGTACTGAAAAACAATTTCAAATTTATGGATCACCCTATTTGCCACAAAGTAATTTCAGTTTTGTTCCAAAACCCAATATAGGAGCACAAGATCCAGTTTACAATGGAGTAACCTGTTTTGGAGAAGATTTATCGAATGAACACAGACTGCACCAACTAGAATTGAAATGGCTCATTAAAACCTACGCCATTACAACAAACAAAGCGAAGTTCTTCAATCCTTTTTTTACAAAACTAGCCGGAACACGAAAACTCCAACAACAAATTGAAGACGGAAAGTCAGAAACTGACATTAGAGAGAGCTGGGAAACCGGTCTAAAAAAGTTCAAAAAAATGAGAACTAAATATTTGATATACTAGAAAAAATATAAGTTGTTTTTCGCGTTAGCTACAGTGGCAATTTTTTCTTCATTTCTTCTACTATATTAAAAGCAGCTGGGCAAATTGGAATATTCTTCAAAGTAAGGTCTGAAATTTGTTGAAATTTCTTTCTATCGGTGTGTGGAAATTCTCGACATGCCTTTGGTCGAACCTCATAAATCATGCATGCATTTTCATTGTCCAGAAAATTACAAGGCACGCTTTGCAATACATAGTCCTGATCTTCATCAATACGCAGGTACTGCTCTATAAACTGCTGTGGTTTTTGCTTAAGATATTTCGACACCCGTTCAATATCTGCAGATGTAAATAAAGGCCCTGTTGTTTTACAACAATTCGCACATTTTAAACAATCGGTTTTCTTAAATTCAGCGTCATGCAGATCTTGCATTACATAATCTAAATTTTTTGGCGTCTTCTTTTTAAGCTTATCGAAATACTTTTTGTTTTCTATATGCTTATCTTTGGCAAGTTTTCCGAGTTCGTTTAAAGTAGGTTTCAAGTTTAGAGTTTAAAATTCTTTGCAAAACTACACTTTTTGAGCCATGAACTTTGAATAATAAATTTTGAATTTTGAAACACAAACAATGAAAGACCTTTTTGGCAAAGCCATCCTTGATTATCAAACGAATAATTCTCCTGAAAATTTAATCACAGAGACAACTATATCCGAAGAAGACGAAATGAGTGTTGCTTATTTGTTTCGCTCCTATAAAGAAATGCCGACTATGGAACAAAAAGCATTAGAACTCGCCAAAGGAAAAGTTTTGGATGTAGGTTGTGGTGCCGGAAGTCATAGTTTATATTTACAGAACGAGCTGAATTTAGAGGTAACTGCTATAGACATTTCTTCAAATGCAATAGAGGCTTGCTCACTTCGGGGGGTTAAAGATGCCCGGATACAAGATGTAATGACTTTAGAAAATGAAACATACGACACGATTTTATTATTAATGAATGGCGCAGGAATGTGCGGCAGACTTCAAAACATTCCGAATTTCCTCATGAAACTAAAATTACTCTTAAACCCAGGAGGCCAAATTTTATTAGACAGCTCCGATATTATCTATATGTTTGATGATGATGAAGATGGAGGGAAATGGATTCCAACCGATAATGAATATTATGGAGAGGTGGTTTTTAACATTGCCTATAAAGGCGAAAAAGAAAACCCTTTTAACTGGATGTACATCGACTACAATACACTACAAAATGCAGCTTTTGCAAATGACCTACAAGCTGAATTAATTCTTGAAGGAGAACATTATGATTACCTGGCGAAGTTATCAATTTAGAAAAAAGAAAAAATATTGATATGTCCAATAGCTAAATTCATAAAAAAGCCAAACAACAATTGTTTGGCTTTTTTATGATGAACATCTTAAGGAATATTAAGGTACTTGTGTGTCTGGAGAGACACTCTCCATTTTGGATTACTCATAACATAATCCACAATAAGCGGAGTCATTTCTTCCTGCTTACTCCATTCTGGCTGGAGAAATAAAATCGCATTGCCATTTACTTTTTGCGCTTGTTCTTCCGCAAAAACAAAATCATGCTTATTGAATATAATAACCTTCAACTCTTGTGCATTATCATACACCGCCTGAGTGGGTAGCTTATTTTTCTTTGGCGATAAACAAATCCAATCCCATGTCCCTGTTAACGGGTAAGCTCCAGAAGTTTCAATATGAACTTTTCGTCCATTCTCCTTAAGCGTCTGCGTAAGTAAAGTCATATCCCACATTAATGGCTCTCCCCCCGTTACAACAACTGTTTCCGAATATTTTTTTGCATTGGCTACAATTTGATTGATACTGGAAGGAGGATGCAATTCTGCATTCCAACTTTCTTTAACATCACACCAGTGACAACCCACATCACACCCTCCAATTCTTACAAAATAAGCCGCAGTTCCCGTATGAAAACCTTCCCCTTGAATAGTATAAAATTCTTCCATTAATGGAAGCATTGCACCTTTATTAACTTCTAACTGTATTTCTTTTGATAACATTCTTGTAATTTAAAACGCAAAGATAGTTCATTTGAAAGGACTTAAATTAATATTAAGAAAACCTTCCTTAAAATTCACTACTATGCCTCCTGAACCAATAAATGAACGAACTGCATTTTCCCTTTTGAACATAACGTTAGCATTGGTGATATCTAACCTTCATCGATAACCAGTATATCATCAATGCGACTACAGTTACAAAATTATAGGTATAAAAAAAAACCGATAGTTATTCAACTATCGGTTTTTTTATGCACGCAACTATATTATTATTTTTTGCCTTTAAGCATCTCAACTGATTGCTTTGCGTATCCATTCTCAGGATCAATAGCAAGCGTTTTATTGAACAATTCAATTGCTTTCATTTTATCAGTGTCTGCATAACCTGCAGCCATTGTGTTGTATGCCTCGACTAGTTTACCCTTTACTGTGGCTTTAGCCATTTCTTCAGGACCTTTCTTGGTTACAATATCAATATATTGTTGATAATATTTAATCATTAACTCATCATCTCCAAGTAGCGTATTTGTTCTTGCACGATAAACATACACATCTTGAGTTTCAGGAGATGCTTCAATCACGTTTCCAAAAGCAATATCTGCTTTTTGTAAAGCTATTGAATCTTTTACAGCTCCTGTTTTAGTGTTATCAAAATACAATGAATTTCCTAAATAGAAATTATCTAACAAGTAATTCTTAGATTCCTTATTTGACGTGGATATTTCGAAAATTGCTGCAGCCTCTTTGTATAGTTTTTGCTCATAAAGTCCCTTACCAGCATCGCTTAATTGGTCAACAACTGCTTTTTCCATCGTAGCTGCTTTTTTAAGAAGCTCGATTCCTTTATTAAACATCATTGGTTCTGCAACAGTTACATCAGTTCCAATAGTCGCTTTTTTAATATAAGACAAACCTAGATACAAATAATCAAGAGAAATCACATTGTTTGTTGAAATTGCTGTGTAGTCTTCTAACGACTTGATAGCAACATCAACATTGTCATTGTAATAAGCAGAATATCCTAAATAACGTAAAATTCTAGGATTGATTTTATCAATTTGCTTCATTTTTTCAGCTTCGATTTCCAACGCTTTGTAATCTTTAGCAACAACAAGGAAGTCAGCGTGACGCATACGCGAATCTAATGAATAATCAGTCAAAGTCATATATTTTTCATAATACGCCAATGCCTGTTTCATATATTCATCATTTCTGGAAGGCACATTAACCGCCCAGTAATAATATGTTTCTGCTAATTCACGATAAAGAGGACCGTAATTAGGATTTGTTGCTATAACATCATTAAAAGCTTTTACTGCCTCTACATACGCTTTAGCTCCTTTTAATAAAACCCCTAACTGCATTTTAGCTCTTAATAAGGTATTATCTGCTTGAAAGGCATTACGATAAGCTGAGAAAGCTGCATTTTGATTTCTGTCACCATAATAGGCATCTCCAAAAGCTAACAACACTTGAGGTTCTTCTGCATTTCTCTCATTAGCTAGGGTAAGCGTCTGAATAGCAGCTTTAAAATCTGGATTGTCAGAATTCATGTAAGCACGTGCTATGTAGACGTACTCAGAATAATCTCTTCTTCCCATCTCATCTTTCGCTATTTCAAATTTCGCTTTAGCGCCCGCTAGATCTCCATTATTAAGATCCAATTGTCCCAATCCTATGTAATTAAAATGCTCATCGTCCTTAGCGGCTAAGCCTTTTTGATAAGTCATTTTCGCTGAATCTGCTACCTTCTGAGCCAAGTATACATTTCCTAAGAGAAAGTATGCTTTTCCTTCCGATGGATCAGATTTGATAATCGATTTTAAAGTCGATTTAGCATTTTCAAATTGTTCGGCGTCAATCGCTTTTTTAGCTTGATCTGTATCCTGCGCGTTCATTCCGGATACCGTGGCCAGAAAGGCAACACTTAAAATTTTAAATTTGTTCATTTTAACTTTATTTGATTTATTCATTTTCATTCTCTTTATTTGACTTGTTTTTAAATACAACCTTTCTAGGAGGCATGCGCACAGGCAGTAGCCCAGCCTTCAAAATTATCCTTTGTCCTATGTCCCCGGCAACAAATGAAGCAAACCCCATTCCCAACCCAAAAGACCCCTGACAATTTATAATATACAAATCACGTGCCAAAGGATACTTCCCTTCGGCTAAATTATTTTGCGTAGGAGAGACAAACTCCTCACTACCCTCACCTTTAACACTTAATACGTTGATATTTTTTATAAGACCCTCCATGTCAGGTGACGGCTGGTACAACCAATTTAGACCAACGATACCAATCATGCCATCATTTTCGGATACAAACTTCACAACATCCTTATTAAGCTTAAAAGAGTACACACCTTCTTTCGGCAATTCCTCTATTCCAGCCAACTTATTCATATAACGTGCGGTACTGGAATTTGGATTATCAAAGACCAAGCCTTTAACAGTCGTTTGTGCACTGCCCTGCATGAACAAGATGACATCTTTCAACGCCAGCAATGTATCATTATTGCTTTTATTTGAAATAAAGGCGATTGCATCAGTCCCTATTTTAGTGGTTTTAGGTTTAATTTTGAGCTGCTCAAAATACTTACCTTCTTCTTCATTCAATTTCCTAGACAAGATAACAATACGCGATGTATCTTTAAGAAATGCTCGCATCACCTCTTTTTCAGACCTCGACTCCAAAAGGATAGTGGCTTTGTACTGGTTCTGAAAAATAGTGATCTCATCTTCCACTACTGGTTCTAGCGTTTCATCAACAAGGATTGTGGCGGTTCCTTTAAGTATCGTTTCTTTCTGTTCTACTGCTTTTTTACAGCCCAATAATAGAATTGAAATTATTAGAACCAATAAATGAGTGCGCCCTGCTAATTTTTTCATAGTCTAATCTTTATTATCGTTTACAATACGTATTCCCCTTATAAAAGAATACACGATGAGAAGAATTCCAAAGGCAATCCTGTACCCAATATTCATATCTAAAGGAAAGTCTTCCATAAAGATAATCAATAAACCCAAAACTAAATAAACGACGAAAAACAAAACTGCCATAACGAGAAGAAATCGCTCTTTGAGCGATTTCTTCTGAATATTTTTGATTTCTTTTTCCAACATTAATCCGCTGTTTGAATTTGGATCGGAAGAGAATATAGTACTCTAACCGGCTTTCCATTTTGTATACCTGGATTCCATCTCGGGCTTCTGTTTAACACTCTTACAGCTTCTTTCCCTGTTCCATAACCAATATCTCTTAGTACTTTGATATCAGTTAAAGTACCGTCTTTTTCCACTACGAAAGTAACGTAAACTTTTCCTCTAAGACCTTCTTCTTCAGGAGCTCTATAATTGTCTCCCACATACTTGTAGAATTTAGCCATACCCCCCGGAAACTCAGGTTTCACTTCGATACCTGCTGTGTTGTAAATTTGATTATCCTCTTCAACAATTTTAGTTGGCCCAGGACCAACTGGAGCTACAGACAAAACTGCATCAGGATCTCCTTTAATAGTCTCAGCACCAAGCTTTTTCTCTTTAATCTCCACGATTTTTGGTGGCTCTTCAGTCACTTCCTCTGCCTTAGCAACCACTGGCTTCACAAACTTAACTTGATCCACTTTTGGTGGGGGTGGGGGTGGGGGTGGAACATTTAACTTAGGTTCTTCCTTTTTTGGAGGTAACTTAATGGCCGTGATCTTGATATCTCTGTCCATATCTTCCTCAGTGCCTTTAGGAAGCAAGTCTATGATCAGAGGAGCTGCCAGAGCAATACTAAAAAATATCGCTCCTAGAATAAGCGCTTTTATAGTAGTTTTTCTGTTTGACTTTCTTAATTCATAAGCCCCGTAAGTTTTATTACGACCTTCGAATACGATATCAAGCCATTGATTTTTTAATATGTCTAATTTCATTTTTCTTAATTATTAGGTTATTAAGAAAACAAGATTACTCCTGTTTTCCTTCTAACAATTTTAGTTCCTCAGCCGAAAAATCATTGACTATAGTATAAGTTGGTACATCAGAAATAGCCATCTCATCTAGTATGTCAATCACATTTTTATAATTTGACTTCTTACTAGGCTTGATAATTACAATCATTCCTTTGTCCTTATTTCCCGTATACGCTAGTACAGATTGCTTTCTTTCTAGAATTTCCTTACGTAAACCATCTTTACCGAATGTAATTTCCTTAGGACCAGCTATTGGCGTTGCCAACAAACCCATATAAAAAACCATCTTGTTGTCATCACCTAACATCACAGTCATCGTACGATTTTCATCAACCTTAATATCCGCACTCTTCACATCAGGATCTTTATCTGGCAACCCCAAGTTCATCGATTGAGGTTTAGACAATGTCGTGGTAAGCATAAAAAATGTAATTAATAAGAAGGCCAAATCTACCATAGCAGTTAAATCTACTTTTGCATTTGATTTTTTACTTCTTACTTTCCCACCTTTTTTGCCTCCACCGTCGCCGGTATTTAATTCAGCCATTATAGTGTCTTTTTTTTATTAAAAATCTTTTCCTCTTAAACCAGTAACTAAACTAAAGCTATTAATTTTCTGATCTTGCAAAATATCCATCACTTGTTTAATGGCTGGATATTCTTCTTTTGCGTCACCTTTAATAGCTACCTGCAATTCTTTATCATTAACCTCTATATTCGCAATACGCGCAT
This sequence comes from Flavobacterium sp., assembly GCA_047636275.1. Taxonomy (GTDB): domain Bacteria; phylum Bacteroidota; class Bacteroidia; order Flavobacteriales; family Flavobacteriaceae; genus Flavobacterium. The sequence continues at coordinate 7,436 of JBLIKD010000077.1, forward strand.
TATAGATCCACTCTCTCAATTGATTATCTGTTGAATCTGTAGGAATACCAGGCTGTTCTGCCTTACTTCTATCAGACGCTTTCATATCAATAATTTGCTTTAGGTTACTGATTGGCACTCCAAAATCATCCATTCTTGAAAATATGCTTTTGTCTTTATCTGTAAAAGTCATACCGTACTTCTCTCCCATCAACTCTAAAGTTCTCATACGAACCTCTTTTCCTTTAAGATCAAAAAAGACCATCCCTTTACCTACAGTTAATGTAGCCAAATCAGATTCAGGCAATTTAGTCTGAACTGTTGAAGAAGGAGTATCTACAGGCAGTGCTTCTGGTATTTTGGCTGTCGAAGTCATTACAAAGAAGGTAAGCAAAAGAAATGCGACATCACACATCGCAGTCATATCTGTAGACCCCGGATTTTTTTTTATTTTTATTTTAGCCATTCTTTTTATTTTTTAATTGATATAAATATCAACGTAATTATTGCTTCAAACTTCCTCTGAATCTTCTGTAAGTATTTACAATCGAAACAGCAGCTTCATCAATTGAATACGTCAAATCATCAATTTTTGAAGTAAAGAAGTTGTAAGAAATAATTGCTACAGCTGAAGTTCCAATACCTGTCGCAGTATTAATAAGAGCTTCAGAAATTCCAGCTGCAAGAGCAGCTTGGTCAGGAGTACCAGCAGCAGCCAATGCACCAAACGCTTTAATCATACCTGCAACGGTTCCTAATAATCCAACAAGAGTCCCTAAAGAAACTAAAGACGAAATAATAGTCATGTTTTTTTGCAACATTGGCATTTCAAGTGAAGTAGCTTCTTCTATTTCTTTGTGAATAGTCTCTGCTGCCTCTTCACTATTGAATCCTTCTTTCTTAACTGCTTGATATTTTACTAAAGCAGATTTAATTGCATTCGCAACAGAACCTTGTTGCTTATCACAAGAAACAATCGCTTCATCAATTTCACCTTGTTTGATGCTTGCTTGTATCTTTGTCATAAAAGTGTCCAATTTAGTTTTACCAGCTGCCTGAGATATAACGAAGAATCTTTCAATAGAAAAAACAAGAACCATTAATAACATTCCTAATAATACCGGCACAACTGCACCCCCGTGGTATACTTGACCTAAAGTGTTCAAAGGAATTCCTTCATTATTTCCTCCTTCAAAATTCGATGGATTACCCATGATGAATTTCCAAATTAATACCCCTACACCAATACATGCCATAATAATAAGCCCTGAAACCATTCCTCCACCGTTTGAAGTGCTTTCTTTTTTAACATTTGCCATTTTTTCTAATTTTAATAGTTTTAAATAATTTCTTTTAGTTGTAATAAACTTGTCGTTCCGCAAATTTATCTTTTTAGTTCAAATAAAAAAACTTTTTTTTATTTTATTCGAATTTAATTTATTCTAAAAAAAAATGATCTTTTTCCAGATATCGTTTTTACTCAATATCGTTAAGTAAAATTACTATTTTATGACATATAAACTATCTTTTTGTGTAATATTAGAATAATATATCAATAAACAGAATTTAATCTCTTAAATAAGTTTTTCCACTATTAACAACAAAAAAGAGATAAAACTGCACTAAACTTCAAAATTCAGCCGTTTCACACAATAACACCATATTGCTT
>JBLIKD010000078.1:0-9043 GCA_047636275.1 Flavobacterium sp.
ATAATTTTCAAAAGCATTTTGATCACTTTTATATTCTTATGGGCAGTCGCTATCGTAGCGGGTTAATCGCTACTAAAAGCATCTACGAAATGTATTTCATCGCCAAAAGTCAAGTCGCTTACACTGTTTTTTATATTGTGCTCCTCATCGCGGGTGATTATTAAGGCACTTAAATTTTTTAAGTGGTAGCGATTCCGTTTGTATTTCTATTAATTATCATCTTGATAGAATGTTTAATAGAAAAGATTTAAGTTTCGTTTTAAATAACTCAGGTTGAAATTCTTCATATAAGGTAAGAGCATTCTGTTTAAGTTTTTTTTCTGTTCTTTGTGACAGTAACTCCGGTTTGTAATCATTCAAGTGTACTGAAAGGTGATGAACCCCATCTTCTAATGTAGCCCAAATTTTCTTTTCGATCCAAGGGGAGAAGATAATAAAGGAAGGTTTTCCTAATGCTTTTGCCATGTTCGTAGCGCCACCATCATTACCTACAATTAAATCACATTGATTTAATATTCCGATAAACGATCTCAAATCGCCTCCAAGTAAATCAAAATATACTTTATCCTGAGTTGATCGTTTGCAACTGTTAAAAACAGTTTTGGCATCGTGGATTTGCTTTGGAAAATAATTAAAAAGAATATTCACATCGTTATTGTCTGCAATAGTGTCCACAACGGTCGTCATGTAGTTTAATGGATATGTCTTTAGTTCTTCACTGCCTAGAAGGCTAATCATCACTGTTTTTCGATCTTTCCGAAGTTGGTGTTTTTTAAAAAGCGCTATAGCATTTTGATTTTCTTCGGGAGTCACAAATAACTTAGGTAACGGATCCATTTTTATCTGCAAGTGAAGGGGCTCTAGAAGTGATAACCTTCTTTCAATAGCTAGACCGAGATTTGTCCTTGGTAATTCCTCAAACGGTACATTGTCAGTATACAGAAAAGTGCGTCCTTTTTTCTGATAAGATATTTTTCTTTTGGCTCCACTCAGTAATACGATTAACCAACTTTCTAACTTTGAATAGGCGTCAATTAATAAGTCATATTTATTGGCTCTGATTTCTAGAGCGAGATTCAGGAATTCTTTTTTGCTTTTTCGGTGCTTTTCCTCGAAACGTATAATCGTATCAATATTTGGATTGCCCTTTAAAACGGGGGTTGTTGATTCATACACCAAATAATCAATTTTGGCTTGAGGGTAAGCGCGTCGGAGGTTATTGCATATAATGCTGCTTACCAATACATCCCCGATCATTTTCTGTTGTATTATTAGTATTTTCATAATATAAAAAAACCTCCCTTTTGAGGGAGGAATATACAATATAATATTTTATTTCAAAAAAAATTAAACAGCTACGTCATATTCGCGCAACGCATTGTTCAAAGACGTTTTCAAATCTGTCGATGGCTTGCGTGTTCCAATGATTATAGCGCATGGAACTTGAAAATCTCCAGCTGGAAATTTCTTGGTATAACTACCTGGGATTACTACTGAACGGGCAGGAACATATCCTTTCATTTCGACAGGTGTTTCTCCAGTTACATCAATAATTTTTGTAGATGCAGTTAAACATACGTTAGCACCCAGAACAGCTTCTTTACCAACATGTACGCCTTCTACAACGATACAACGGGAACCGATAAAGGCACCGTCTTCAATGATTACTGGGGCAGCTTGTAAAGGTTCAAGAACCCCACCAATTCCTACTCCACCACTTAAATGAACGTTTTTACCTATTTGTGCACAACTACCTACTGTCGCCCAGGTGTCGACCATAGTTCCTTCGTCTACATAAGCGCCAATGTTAACATAACTAGGCATCATAATTACTCCGCTTGATATGTAAGAGCCGTAACGAGCTGATGCTCCTGGAACTACACGAACTCCTTTAGCTGCATAGTCTTTTTTTAATTCCATTTTATCGTGGTATTCAAAAATTCCTGCTTCCCATGTTTCCATTTTCTGGATAGGAAAATACATAACAACCGCTTTTTTAACCCATTCGTTTACTTGCCATGCGTCTCCTTTTGGTTCAGCAACTCGTAATTTACCTGTGTCTAACAATTCTATTACCTCTCTAATGGCTTTTGTTGTCGTCTCTTCCTGTAACAAAGCTCTGTTTTCCCAAGCTTGTTCTATGATTATTTGTAATGAATCCATTTGTGATAATTTTTAAACAAAGATATGTTTTTAAAGCAAAAACAAAAACTCAATTTAATTTGAAAATGTTACAAAAATCTCGGAGTGGTGCTGGATGTTGGGGCGTGTATTTCAATAGAGCATAAATAGTAGTTTTGCGTTATTGTGCTCGTATTAAATATTGTGGGGATCCAAGGCATCCGACTACAATTTTAGTTAAGCCTCACTATATTTGGAAAAATAGTAAAAAGATTTTGAATTTAATTCATCATGAAACAGAACGGCATTGAGAAAAAAGAGATAAGAAGATAGGATTTCCTTTGTTGCTGAGAAACGAAAAATTAAAATAGTTATATTTGAAAAAAATAAATAAAAATGCCTAGAGTACTTGCCATAGATTACGGACAAAAACGCACTGGTATTGCGGTGACAGATGAAATGCAAATCATAGCTTCAGGATTAACAACCATCCCAAGTGCAACTGCCATTCCCTTTTTAAAAGATTATTTCTCTAAGGAGAAGGTCGAAGTGGTTCTTATTGGTGACCCCAAGCAAATGAATGGGCAGCCGTCAGAAAGCGCTTCTATCATAAAAGGTTTTGTCACGCATTTTACCAATCATTTTCCTGATATGAAAGTGATTCGCGTCGATGAGCGTTTTACCTCAAAAATGGCAGTTCAATCCATGCTTGATAGCAGATTGAAAAAAAAACAACGGCAAAACAAGGCGTTAATTGATGAAATTTCAGCGACAATAATGCTTCAGGATTATTTGAATCGAAAAATATTTTAAACAGTGATTCTTAAGGGGTAAAGTAAGATAAAACGTTTTCGTAATTTGTAACTTTTCTACCTTGTTTTATGGTTTTTTTTGCGATTTTAAAAAGTATCTTTGTACTTTAATATTTTTGCTATGCCTGATACAACAATTCGTTCAAACACTGAAGTAGTGCTTATAGGTGCTGGAATTATGAGCGCCACTCTTGGAATAATTCTGAAAGAACTTCAACCAGATATAAAAATTGAAATCTTTGAAAGATTAGATAGGGCAGCCGCCGAGAGTTCAGATGCATGGAACAATGCAGGAACCGGCCATTCCGCTTTTTGTGAGCTTAATTATACTCCTGAAAGTGCTGATGGTACAATTGATCCAAAGAAAGCGATCAGTATCGCTGAATCTTTTGAAGTATCGAGACAGTTCTGGTCTTATTTAGTAGAACAAAAAAAGATTTCTTCTCCAGAAGAGTTTATAAAAAGTATTCCGCATCTCAGCTTTGTTTGGGGTGATAAAAATGTAGAATACCTAAAGAAAAGATTTGAAGCTTTACAAAAAAACCAACTTTTTAAGGATATGGTTTTCAGTACTGATTTGGCCCAATTGAAAGAGTGGATGCCGCTAGTGATGGAAGGCAGAGATGAGTCAATAAAAGTAGCTGCAACTTCAATGGCTGTTGGTACTGATGTGAATTTTGGAGAATTAACTAGAAGTATGTTCAATCATTTAAGTGAGCTTGAAGGTGTCTCTCTACATTTTAATCATGAGGTTCAAACCCTAAAACAAAGAAAAGATAAGACGTGGCGTATTAAAATTACTGATTTGGCTACAGGCCAAAAAAGGAAAGTCTATACTAAGTTTGTATTTATAGGTGCTGGTGGTGGTTCATTACCGTTGTTAGAAAAAGCAGATGTTCCAGAAGGAAAAGGTTTTGGCGGTTTCCCCGTAAGCGGACAATGGCTCAAATGTATTAATCCGGACGTTATTGCACAGCATCAATCGAAAGTATACGGTAAAGCTAGTGTTGGAGCACCGCCCATGTCGGTTCCACACATAGATTCAAGAATGATCAATGGAGAAAAGCAACTGTTGTTTGGCCCGTTTGCTGGTTTTTCAACCCGATTTTTAAAAAACGGATCCTATTCAGACTTGCCTTTGTCCATAAAAACAGATAATATTTTCCCGATGTTGTCAGCAGGAATAAAAAATATACCGTTGACTAAATATTTGATACAGCAAGTACGTCAATCACCGAAAGATAGAATTGATGCACTTAGGGAATATGTACCGAGCGCTAAATCTAAGGATTGGGTAATTGAAAGAGCGGGTCAACGTGTGCAGGTTATTAAAAAAGATAAAAAAGAAGGTGGGATACTTGAATTTGGCACTGAGGTAATCACTACAGCAGACGGATCATTATCCGTTTTACTTGGCGCTTCACCAGGTGCCTCTACGGCAGTTTCGATTATGATAGACGTAGTAGGAAGGTGTTTTAAGGAGGAGTTAGCTTCACCTGAATGGCAGGAAAAGATTAAAAAAATGATTCCGTCTCATGGTCAGGAATTAAATGATAATCCGGCGCTCTCAGACGAAATTAGAAAAAATACAGCGACAGTATTAAAATTGAATAATTAAATTTTATAAAATGAACTCTAATGATTTATTGGAGTTCATTTTTTGTTTTAATTAATACCTGAGTAGTCTTAACTATATTCTCAGTTAGACTAGTTAGCCATATTAGCTGTTCAATTACTAATTGCGTTTCTTGTTTTTTTAACTCAATTTCTTCTTGTCCTACAGTATCTTCCTCTTTTAATTCACGGGCACGAATTTTATTTAATTCAACAAACCTATTGCTTAAATCCTCGTTTATTGGATTTGTTTCGGACACTGCATCACCTTTTTTTAAGATAGTTATCGCATTATCTAGATTTTTGATAACTTTATCAAATACAGCATTGAATGCTTCTGAAGCTTCAGAAGTTTTATGTGATTGAATGTAGGTTCCTAATGAAGCGGCAGATGATAATAGAGTGTGATTTAGTACTGTCAGTTTATACACTTGTGCTAATTTGCTCTGTTTTGATTTAGGTTCTTGAAGCATTCTTTGAAAGGAAGCCATCAGATTACCAATTTCAATAAAGGCGTGCTTTCTCGCTACACGGTAGGGTGCAGAAACCGTTCCTTTTTTGTTGTAAAATAGGGAGATTTGCTCTAGATAATTTCTATTTGCTTCAATTGATTTTTCCAAGTAAACCGGGATTTTTACAAATTCCCACGAAGGCCATAAAAAGTAATTAGCTAGAAAGGATAAAAGGGCCCCAACTAAGGTATCCACTACACGATATTGAATTAGATTATCGATGTCTGGAGCTAGAATTCCATAGATAAAGATAACATAAATGGTGATGAATGTGGCGCCAACTTTATAATTAGTTGGAGTAAATGAAAATCCAAAAAGTAGTGCGATGATTGCTAATCCACCAATGATTGTTGAGTCATGAACTAAAAAAAGAACTCCAAAAGCAATAAAGGCACCTAGAATTGTTCCGAAAATTCGGTGAAAGGTGCGCTGTTTCGTTAAGCCATATCCCTGTCTCATTATAACAACAATGGTTAGCACGATCCAATATGCATTTTGAAAGGGAAGGGCTTTTCCAATAATAAAACCTATTAGAATAGTAATTGTGAGCCGAAGAGAATGTCTGAAAACAGTAGAGGAGAAACTTAAATTCTCAATCATTGTTTGTACCGGGTAGTACTGAGGAGTTATGAATTTTTCTAAGTCTGTATCTTTTCCTTTTAAGTCTTGTAATTTGACAACGGCTGTAAAAGCACGTTCTAGTGTCTTATTTATCTCTACTTGTTTCTTCGCATAGTGCAGCATATTTGTAAGCATTAAAACACCTTCTGAAGCATTGGCTTTGCCTAAATCGTTTTCATAGTTCGTGATAGCAAGTTCTAGATCATGCAGATCACTAACAAGGTTGTGTTGTGCGATATATGTCTCCCTGTTTTCAATACTTTCAGATAATGTTTTAAGACTTTTTGCTAAGTTGTAGGCTAGTTTTTGGTATGTTTCTAAGACCCTGGGATGATTGTCGAATTTTTGATGCAATTTATTGTGATCAAATGAAGTGGCTATAGCCAACTCCATAATTTCTACTAATGAAATAAATACGAGCAGCAGTTTTCGATTTTGATTCGACGAGCCGGAAGTAGTTCTATTCCGGATAAGAATTTCTCTTATATTTTCATGAATAGTGTTTAATTGTACTTGTAAATTTAATTGTTTTTCAGTGATCGTTTTTCGGTCTGACTTTAATTCCCATAAATCACCTCTTAGTTGTAAATATTTAGAGGTCAATTTTATGCATTCGGCAATTTGTAATTCAGCGTACCGATTCGGTCTGATATAAAAGAAAATTAAAGAAACAATTAGGTAGAATAAACCTCCTAAAAGTATTAATCCTGAATATTGAATCCTGTCCCAACCTGTTTGCAAATGAGCAAAAGCCAATGACATTGCTAATAAAGCTGAAAATGAAACCATCGTCGCCCTTTGTCCGTAGACTGAAATCATCGACAGGAAAAATAACAATAAAGTTAAAAAAGGATAGAAAAGCCAGGGATAGGGATAGATAAAGTTTATTAATAAATTGACACCAGAAACGATAAGAACTGTAACAAGAATTCCGTTCACTTTATGCTTAAGATTACTCGGGATATCACTGGGATAAGTGAAAAAAGCTCCTAGAGCTATAGTAAAACCAATTTTGAAATGGCCTAAGTAAGAGAACAACAAAACAGGTAGAACAGCCGCAATAGTTATTTTTAAAGCATTTGTAAAATAAGTACCGTCTGTAAATTTCTTGATTTTAGGAATCATATAATTGATATTGCATACAAATATAAGAATTGTACGATTTATCGATAGCGGAAAAGGCTTTGATTTAAGTTTAAAAGAGAAATAAATGCTAATTATCGATTAGGAATTATTCATTGTCTAAATTTTTACTATTTTTGCCAACCGTAATCAAGGAATGAAAATCCTGAGTTTAGGGCTGATAATACTTAAAATAACAATAATGATTTTACCAATTGTAGGATATGGCCATCCTGTTTTAAGAAAAGTAGGAGAAAATATTTCACAGGAACATCCTGAATTGAAAGAAACGATCGCTAATATGTATGATACGATGTACAATGCATGTGGAGTAGGTCTTGCCGCGCCACAGGTAGGTAAAGCATTTCGCTTATTCATAATAGATACCACCCCTTTTAGTGAAGATGAAGATTTAGATTCATCAGAACAAAATGAATTGAAGGGTTTTAAAAGAACTTTTATTAACGCCAAAATGTTAAAGGAAGAAGGAGAAGAATGGTGTTTTAATGAAGGTTGCTTAAGTATTCCTGATGTTCGTGAGGATGTATATAGAAACGAAAGAATAACTATTGAGTATTGTGAAGAGGACTTTGTTGTGAAAACAGAGGTTTTTGAGGGTTTAATAGCGAGAGTTATCCAACATGAATACGATCACATAGAAGGAATTCTGTTTACTGATAAAATTTCATCACTTAAAAAACGTCTGATTCAAAAGAAGCTGAAGAATATCACCGAAGGGAAGACATTTCAAGACTATAGAATGCGATTTATTGCTAAAAAAGGAAGGTAATGAAATTTGATGTATTTTATTTAGGCACGGATTTTGGAGTTTAACGAAAAATATATACAAATCGAATTCTTAATAATAATTATAACAATATGAATTTAGAAAAAATACTAGCTATTTCTGGAAAGCCAGGTTTATACGTGCTTAAAGTACAAACGCGTACTGGGTTTGTTGCAGAATCATTAGCGGATGGAAAGAAAATTACTGTAAATTTAAAAAGTAATGTCAGTTTATTATCTGAAATTTCAGTTTATACGTATGAAGGTGAAAAGCCACTAGCAGAAATAATGGATAAGATTGCTGACAAAGAAAGTAATGGTCCTTCAATTTCACACAAAGAAGACAATGCTACACTAGCGGCTTATTTTAAAGAAGTGCTACCCGATTACGATGAGGAAAGAGTTTATCCATCAGATATTAAAAAAATAGTAAACTGGTACAATATGCTGGAGTCTAAGGGTTTGGTAGTAGATGAAGAGCAAGCTATTCCAACCGAAGAAGAACCTTCTGGCATAGAGGATGTTGAAGCTGTTGCTGAAAAACCAAAAAAAGAAAAAAAAATTAAAGAATAAGACGTTCTGAATTTTATAAATAATCCTGTCTTCTAAAATTTTAGAGGACAGGATTTCTTATTTTTACTAATCTGAGGTCGATCATCTGACTGATGAATAAAAACCATACGCTATGAATACAAGAGAAATTCAATTGAAGGCCTTTGACAGATTGTTAGGCATCATGGAGGAGCTGCGCGAGAAATGCCCTTGGGACAAAAAGCAAACGCTTCAAACGTTACGTCATCTTACCATTGAAGAAACCTATGAACTAGGGGATGCTATCCTAGATAATGATCTTACTGAAGTGAAAAAAGAATTGGGAGACTTGATGTTGCATATTGTTTTTTATGCCAAGATAGGAAGCGAAACAGGTGATTTTGATATTGCAGATGTTTGCAATGAAATTTGTGAGAAGTTAATTCACCGTCACCCGCATATTTATGCTGATACTGTTGTCAAGGATGAAGAAGAAGTCAAACAGAATTGGGAAAAACTAAAACTGAAAGAGGGAAGGAAATCGGTGCTGGAGGGTGTTCCTAAAAGTTTGCCGGCTCTAGTGAAAGCAAGCAGGATACAAGATAAAGTAAAAGGGGTAGGGTTTGATTGGGAAGAGTCACATCAAGTGTGGGCTAAAGTACAGGAGGAACTGCAGGAACTGCAAGTAGAAGTAGAAGCCGGAAATCAAGATAATATCGAAGCTGAGTTTGGCGATGTCTTATTTTCTATGATTAATTATGCCCGATTCCTAAATGTAAATCCCGAAGATGCTTTGGAGCGAACCAATAAAAAATTTATTAAACGCTTTCAATATCTGGAAGGTAAAGCAGGTGAGTTAGGAAGACCATTAATGGACATGACCCTTGCTGAAATGGATGTTTTTTGGGAAGAGGCGAAGCTTCT
>JBLIKD010000079.1:0-8864 GCA_047636275.1 Flavobacterium sp.
GCTGTAGTAACTCCTTACCCACTTCAACTTCCCACTTTATAATTTCATAACTGTTTTTTTCTTCAGGGGTAAGGGTAGCTTCCTTTATCTTGTCTAAGGCGGTTTGATATTTATTAAAAAAAGCCAATTGATCTTTTCTAAAGCTTGCAGTCATCTCAAATTGTAGCTGGTCGTTGTACTCGTTTTGACCATTTTGTGTTGCACCCAAAGGGTCTAGCGCATTTTTACCGTCAAAATAGCTTTTGGTTAAGGCGCTAAAGTCTTCTTTGATGTTCTCTTCATTATTTTCTTTTTTGCAATTGACAAACAATAAAGAAAATAGGCTTGCTAAAATAAGCACTGCGGGTTTTTTCATAGAAATTGATGATTAGATAGTTGTAGCTAAATTACTTAAAAAAGTTGGTTTTTAAGACTAATTATGGTTTGTGGTCAAATAATTCTCATATGACTTTCTGTTTTGAGTCTAAAACTAAAGAAGTGTCTCAGTCGAGAAGCTGTCGTTATGTCTAAAAGTATACTGTATTCGAAACCTTGTTATAGCTTGTGATTTGCCATGTATTCTAAATAATAGACGATTTCGTCTATATCTTTTGAGTTGAGGTTTGCTGGTTTGGGCATTTTTACTCCGTGTCTAAAAGATGACGGATTCAGAATAAAGGCTTTTAATTGCTTTTTGTTCCAATATTCGGTTACACTCTTTGGGTAATTTAATTCGGGACCCATGTTTCCTCCAATTTTATTAATGGCATGACAAGTGACGCAGTTTTTTTTGAATAATTCATAGCCAAGCTCCGCCTTTGAATTTTCTTTTGGAAACAAGAATGCGATGTTTTCATCATTAGGGACAAGGTGTATTTTTATCAGATTGTACGGCCATTCAAGATCAGTTTCTTTTGCAGAAACGCCTTGGTAAACTAAGTAGAAAGGAGCTGCTTTCATTTCGTTCCCGTCTTTGATGATTTTTGACCATAATTCACCTTTTGGTGCATCCGTATCCCTGACGGCAAGAAATGATTTGACCGAAAGGAATTTTTGCAAAGGCATCATTGGTTTGTAACCGTCTATGCATTCAAATACGATCTGGTATTTCTCAGTATCTAAGTTCTTGATAGCTGTATGAGTTTCTAATAGATGTAATAAAGGGACTGCTTCGTACCTTTTAGTACTGTGGTATACAGGATCATTATGGACTGTTATCAAAGTTGTACCATTTAATTTACCCTCCTTTTGTAAGGCAAGCAAATCAAGGTTCAATGAATCAGTGGTTAAAGTTTTGTTTTCGCTTTGGGTAGCCGTTTCAACAGTTGTTGTGTTGCGAGTCTTTTGATTGCAACTCAGAGTGAGAAATAATATAAGGATCACTATTTTGCATTGATATTGTCCCATTATTTTTGATTCATTATTAATTTACTAATGCTAATATACTTAAATAAAAGGAATGTGTTGAAAAGCGGGTTTGGTTCATCTTTAAATTTGGCGGAGATACGTGCTATTAAACAAAGCAATCTTCCTGATTGGGCAGCTTGCTGATAGTCTTGTTTTATAAGCTGAAATTTCTGATCCTCTTTTTGCTGTTTCAGTATTAAAAGTAGCTGCTATTCCTATTTGTTGAGGGAATCATGTTGCACCTGCGGTGTAGCTAGAGCCATGAATCGCATCGATACCATATACAATAGGAATTTTTAATCGTGTTTTATTGGCTTCATTATTTATTGTTTTGAGTACTTCTTTCCATCGTTGTATCGTTGGAGCTCGAGGATTGGGAACATTTAACATCGAGCCTAAATGATAATTCTGAATAGCGTCTCTTAATTTAACCATGTCGAAAACGCCTGGTTTGCCTTTCTCTTCAAAAGTAGTTACGGTCATTTGTGTCATCTGTGCAACTTTCTCTTCAAGAGTCATTTTAGACAGTAATTCCGATACCTTCCGATTGATTTCTGTCTTTGGAACGTTCATGCCTTGGCTCCAAGAAAAAGGGTAGGAGAGGAGCATAGTAGATAATAGTACAATGGTTGTTTTCATTTTATGTTGGTCTTTTGCGGATCGCTTTTAATACTTATAAAATTTGAAAGCGATAGGTTTAATGTAGTAAATAATGGATTTTAAAGATAAAGTCACTTTAGCTAGGGTATTATTTTCATTTTTTATGGTTTGCGATTTTCATTGCACCTAAATCTTTAAGAATATATATCGGTGTAGATGGTAAGGAAAAGAAGTTTATGGCCATAAAAAAATCCCAAATGGTTTGAAACAAATGGGATTTTAATAATATGATTTTTCTAACTGTATTAAAAGCGGTAAAGAAGTATACCTTGTCTTTATCCGTGATATACTCTTGAAGCGACAATTTTATCTTGTCTTATGTCTAGCACCTCTGCTATATGCATTTCATCTTCTCCGTCTGCTGTTCTTGTGTATTCCATAAAAATACGATCTCCATTTGCGGTAAGCGATTTTACTTTGTAATTCAAGCTTGGCAATCTGTCGAATGCGTCCTGCCACCATTGCCGTAAAGCTTGTTTACCTTTTATAAAGCCATTTGTTTCTGGTTGGTGGGTTTTTAGTTTTGGACTGAAGTGTTCCGCATCATCATCGTAAAGAGATAATAATTTTTCTAATTCTTTATTATTAAAGGTTTCAAACCATTTGAAGGCGATCGATTGTAATTTTTCTGGTGTCATGGTCATGCTGTTGGCTTTGCCTATTTAATTAAAAAAATCCCATTTCATTTGTCACGAAAGGGATTTTAATTTTATAATGTTAAGGAAGTATTATACGTTTTTCAAATTTATGATTTCTTGATCCGTAAGCAATCTCCAGTTTCCTCTTGGTAGGTTTTTTTTAGTCAAACCTGCAAATGATACTCTGTCAATTCTTAAAACATCATAGCTGAAATGTTCAAAAATAGAACGAACAACTTTTACATTTGCTGATCTTAATTTTAGACCTATTTCGCTTTTAGCTTCTCCCTCTATATAGCTAACGTCCTCTACAAAAACACGGTGTCCGTCAAGAGTTAACCCTTTGTTGATTTTTTCTAAATCTTCAAATTTTAGGTTTTTGTCTAAAGATACGTGGTATATTTTAGATGACTTTTGACTTGGTAAAGTGAATTTACGCAACATGTCTGTATCGTTAGTAAACAACAAAAGACCAGTCGTGTTCTTATCCATTCTCCCTACAGCTCCAATTTTGGCAGTGGTAGATCCTTTTACCAATTCTAAAACATTACGGAATTCTTGACCTTCGTCAAGAGCTGTGGTAAAGTTTTTAGGTTTGTTTAATAAAATATAAACCTTTTTCTCAGGAGTTAAAATTGCTCCATCAAAATTTACAACATCACCCGGTTTAACCATATGGCCCATTTCAACAACAGGGATTCCATTTACTTTTACGTTTCCGGATTGAATGTAAATATCAGCATCACGACGTGAGCAAGCACCAGAATTGGCGATGTATTTATTCAAACGAATTTCGTCTTTAACTTTAGGTCTCTTAGGTGCCTGATTCGGTTTTTTTTCAACCTTATCAGAAACTACTTCTGCAACTTTAGTGTTTATTTTTACTTTTTTTGGCCCTTGTGCCCTTTTTTGCATCGCAGGTTTTGGCTTATTTGAGCTAGGTCTAGAACTCGTTGGTCTAGCACCGCTTTTTTTATTATTGCCTTCCTTATTATTCATAATATTCCATAATTTGTGCAAAGATAGTATTTATATTTTTGCTAATCGATACATGGTAATTATAATACCGTAACTATCTAATTTATAAGTTCTTGTTTTATTTTCTGGAGCTGTTTTCTACTTTCTACTATATCCTTGGTAAAATCTATGGATGTCTCCCGAAGCCACGGGCGTCAGGACTATTATTATTCAAAAATGAGGTCCTATAAAATGATTATTGCTTAATTAAGCAATAAGAGCTTCTTTATATTCCATAATACGGATGGATTGATTAGTACAATACAAAATACGCCTGAGACGATTATGAATTTAAGTACGTTATGGAGTAACAAGTATTGTTCTTTTCTATTAGAGTTCCATAAGTAAAGAACGAAGAAAATCAATATGATCAGACTGGCATAAAAGTAAATGTCCATATAGCCTACGTCATAAATTTCAATTAGGACATACACGGGTAAAATAGTCAACATCGCTAAAGCTGTAATAATTTTTTTGGAAACCATCTCGCCATAGACTATTGGAATCGTTTTATAGTTATTAGCTAAATCTCCCTTCAAGTTTTCTAAGTCCTTAATCATCTCCCGTATGAGTAGTAACAGAGTAAGGAAGCTGGCATGGGCAAAAATCACTGCGAAGTGTCCTTTGTAGTTTTCGAATTCTTCAAAACTAAGGTCGTTATAGTAATGCAATAATATAGCAAAAAAGGGAATGACAGCCAGGAAGGCAGCCGTGAGATTTCCTACTACAGGATATTTTTTGATTTTATGGGAGTAGAACCAAATGAAGAATATGTACGTTGAAAAGAATAACAAAGCACGCCATGATATAAATAGGGCGGTTATGGAGACTATGAAATTTAGCGAAAAGTATACGTTAAGTTTTGTTTTTTGACTCACTAAGCGATCCAGCATGGATTTGTTCGGACGGTTGATTAAATCTTTGCGGCTGTCATAAAAGTTATTGATGATGTAGCCGGAAGCAATCGTTAATGAGGAAGCGAAAACAAGAAGAAATAAATTAAAATCAAGAAGGATGGTCAGCGCTCTTTTCTCAGGAGCTAAAATAAATATCGCCGAAAGGTATTGCGCCAAAATAATTACAGGAATATTGTATCCTCTTACTACGGAGAATAAACTTAGGGTCTTCATTATTAAAAGCTTCTGCTTTCTGCTCAACATGGTACTTTGTTAAAATATTAAAGCTTAAAACCCTGGTGGACTTTAAGCTTTAAATTGATTTTTTATATTGAATTAAAATTGGTAGACCACTTCTAATTTATAGTCTTTTAAGGAAAGTTTAGCACGCTCTAAATCTTCAGTAAAACCTAAAATATATCCTCCCCCTCCGGAGCCACAAAGTTTTAGGTAATAATCGTTAGTATCAATCCCATTCTGCCAGATGGCATGAAATTGTTCTGGGATCATCGGTTTGAAATTGTTCAATACGACACTAGATAATTTTTTAGTATTCATAAACAAGGCTTTCATATCTCCACCTAGGAAATTTTCCACACAAGCATCGGTATATTTTACGAACTGATTTTTCAGCATCGTACGGAAGCCTTTGTCTTTTAGATTTTCCATGAAGATAGTGACCATAGGGGCAGTTTCTCCAACAATCCCTGAATCTAATAAAAATACAGCTCCTTTTCCGTCCAAAGTTTGATTTGGAATTCCAGTAGCTTCAATATTATCTTTTGAATTAATTAAAATAGGAATACTCAAATAACTATTTAAAGGATCTAACCCCGAACTTTTTCCGTGAAAAAAGCTTTCCATTTGAGAGAATATATTTTTAAGTTGCAATAACTTTTCACGAGTTAAATTCTCAAGAACAGTAATTTTGTCTTGGGCGTATCTGTCATATATAGCTGCTACTAGTGCGCCACTACTTCCTACACCGTATCCTTGTGGGATACTAGAATCAAAATACATTCCAGTTTCAACATCACTTTTTAATTCAGCTAAATCGAAAGTAACCAATTCTGGATGATCGTTTTGCAATGTTTCTAGATAATCAGTGAAACGTTTTAAACTTGCATTCGATGCAATAGCTTGAGGCGATGGATCTTCATTTCTCTTCAGGGCACCGTTATAAAAATTATAAGGGATAGACAATCCTTTAGAGTCACGAATAATTCCGTATTCACCAAAGAGTAATATTTTTGAGTAAAATAAAGGTCCTTTCATTAATTTGGGTGCTAGGTTAATGCCTGAAAATAGATGGGGCATGTAAAGATAGTCATTATTAAACTAACTGAATCGATCCATTACCAATTTCGTCACAAATGTACTGTCCATTTTGGCAAAAGCCAACTAATTCGTCCTTAATAAATTGCAAAACTTTTTCGCTATCGTTTTCGGGATATAAAACATGGACATTCGCCCCGGCATCGAGTGTGAAACAGACTGATATTTTAGTGTCATTACGGAATTTCCAAATTGCATTAATGATTTCCAAGGTGTTTGGTTTCATTAAAATGAAATACGGCATCGAAGTCATCATCATGGCGTGTAAAGTCAATGCTTCACTTTCGACCACTTTAATAAATGCGTCCAAATTTCCGCTTTCAAAAATTGCAATCAGTTGGTCTAGATTATCGTGCGCTTGGGCAAATCGCCTTTCGGCATAGGGATGTGCGTGCATCAAATCATGTCCTACAGTACTTGAAACTTGTTTTTCCCCTTTGTCGACTAATAGGATGGTATCTTGGTAATTCTTAAAATTTTTGTGAATTGTATTTGGAAATTCGACTCCGTATAAATCAGAGCTTCCTTCAATATTGGATTGGTTTCCCC
Source organism: Flavobacterium sp. (assembly GCA_047636275.1). Taxonomy (GTDB): domain Bacteria; phylum Bacteroidota; class Bacteroidia; order Flavobacteriales; family Flavobacteriaceae; genus Flavobacterium. The sequence goes on from JBLIKD010000079.1 coordinate 6,482, forward strand.
AAACTACCACTTGTCCTTTTACGCTTCGGCAAGCACTTCCCGAACCCAAACGGGCGAGTAAAGATGCCTTTTGGTAAAAATAAGCATCGGTCATTTCAGGATTTAGTACTTTTTCTAAACTCATGAAGTTCATCGCTAAAGCTGCCATTCCTGATGCTGAAGAAGCAATTCCGGAACTGTGGGGGAACGTATTTTGTGTGTCGATTGTAAAATGATAGTCTTTCAGGAAAGGCAAGTAGATTTCGATTCGCTCCAAGAACTTTTGGATTTTCGGCTTGAAATCTTCTTTTGGTTTTCCTTCAAAAAGCAAATCAAAGGAAAAAGTGTTATTTGACGGATTGAGTGTAGTCGAAATATCTTTTTTGGCAAAAGTCAGTTTAGTTATGGTTTTACAGTTATTTAAGGTAAAACTCACTGATGGATTTGCTGGAATTTGATTGTCCTTTTTCCCCCAGTATTTCACTAAAGCGATATTGCTTGGTGCAGTCCACAGGAACTCGCCACTTTCTATGTTATGAGAATAAGTTTTAGGGATAAAATCGTTTGTTGTAAACATGAAATATAAAATTTAGGCAAAGATACTTTTTTGGTTTGTACGTTCCTGATATTATTTTTTTGAAACCCATAGATTTCTACTTTTTTTGAACTGAAGTTACTTTACTTGTCCTAAGTGAGGTAGGCTTGCTATGTTGAAAAGTTGGTTCGTATCAATTTTTTTCACACTCTTTCATCATGTTAAACTGCATAAAGTCGTCATACCGACGAAGGGGATTTGCAAGAACCGCCTATTTCATTGATATTTCTGCTCTGTTTGAGTAACAAATTAACCATTGCCTTTGTGTTTCGACGGAATTTAAGCTTGTTTTTTATTTCCTTATCTAGTTTTGACTATTTTTGGCACAAATAAAAAAATAAAATGAACAAGCTTACCAAAATATTAGCCGTTGTTGTTACTTGTCTTGCGATTGGTTATTTTTCTGGAACAGTTACTCGTTCCGCTATTGTTGACTGGTATCCAACCTTAGTAAAGCCAGTTTTTAATCCCCCGAATTGGATTTTTGCGCCTGTATGGAGTACGTTGTATATTATGATGGGAATCGCTGCTGGACTCGTTTGGGATCGTATGGACTCGGATAAAGAAGGCGTGAAAAAGGCATTAATTTTATTTGCGATACAACTGGCGCTAAATGCTTTGTGGTCGTACTTATTTTTTGGTTTGCGTAACCCCATGTTAGCAGGGCTGGAAATTATTGTTCTGTGGTTGATGATTTATGAAACCTACATTCACTTTGCTAAAATTAATAAAATTGCGGGTTATTTGTTTTTACCTTATCTAGCTTGGGTAAGTTTTGCAGCCGTGTTGAATGGAAGTATCTGGTGGTTGAATAGATAGTTGTCAGTTCGTTCAAAGGGATGAAAAGTAAATTATTCTTTTGAAGCAGCGAGCTTTTTAAACTCCGTGTTTTTAGTGAATAAAAAATCCATCGTACTCAGCGTATTGTTGTTTGCTGCAATTCTTTTTGATGTAGGGTCGGCATCACAGAACTGAAGGAATAGTTCTATTTCATCAGCTTGCAGCTTCAAGGTTTCGAGATAGAATTCTTGGTTGCAGCTATTTTTTGCTGCCGTGATAAATTCGATTTCGGGAACATTTTTTTTGACTTCGTCTTTTTCTTTTTTGAAGAGGCTTGAAATCATGCCTCCAATGCGCATCAAATCCATTCCGTTTTCGATAGTGCCCGTGTAAACTCCGTTTACTTTTATAGCTCTTGCGTTTTTTTCTAATGTATATTGATCGAGTTTACCTTGTTCCCACTTTTCATTTTTACTAATTTTAATAGACGGTATATTAGTAATAATGACTTCGTTTAATTCTTCTGCTTTTAGAATTAATTCAACAACTAATTCATCTTTAATGAATAGTTTAGGGTTAATTGTGATTTTTTTTATTTGATGTTCTTTAGATACAAATACTAGTATGTCATTCGTTTTTGCAAGAATTGAAAATTCTCCACTTGCATCAGAGACTGTAACTGTTTTTGTACTCGCATTGAGGACTTCAACACTAGGGATTGCATAAGTATTAAATACCACTTTGCCTTTAATTGTTTGTGAAAAGCTAAATTGAGAAGTGAATAAAATTAGTGTGCCGAGTAGTTTTATTTTCATAGGTATCGAATCTAATAACTTCATAGTAAAAGTATTAGATTCGTCTTAATAAAAACTTAGTAAATATATAAATTCTTGTTAATTACCATGAGATTCGTTTTGTTAAATAGGTTTTTTACTGGAATAACTTTTAAAAGCAATCAGTTACTACGCTACAATTATAACCATGTAGTGCAACATGACTTAAGACTTCGTCTTTTTCGCTTGAATCACA
>JBLIKD010000080.1:0-8753 GCA_047636275.1 Flavobacterium sp.
TACAGACTTTTTAAGTACCCGGAGCCGGAGTCGAACCGGCACGGTTTCCCACAGGTGTTTGAGACCAGCGCGTCTACCAATTCCGCCATCCGGGCTTAGCAGACATGAAATAACAACAGTTACCTCAACGCAATAAAAGAGGAGATTGTAATAAAATCAACCATCGATTCCTTTAACACGCTGCAAATGTAAAAAATAATATTAAATGTTCAACTAAAAATACTTAAAATTTTCCTTTCAGAGTTGAATAAATTTTATAAATTTGCACTTCCTTAAACGGAGACACACTAACTAACTACACCCGAGGCAAATACATACGTAACGCTATTAACAGAAGGAAATAGTCGAACATTATGAAGCGTATCGGAGTAAAAACAACAAATTAAATGTCACACCTAGAACCAGAAGCTAAAATTTTTGCTTGTTCACAAAGTGTCTATCTAGCTGAAAAAATTTCCGAACAATACGGGATTCCATTAGGTAAAGTTACAATGTCAAAATACAGTGACGGTGAATTTCAACCTTCGTATGAAGAGTCTATTAGAGGGATACGCGTATTTATTGTTTGTTCCACTTTTCCAAATTCAGATAATCTGATGGAATTGCTACTGATGATAGATGCTGCAAAAAGAGCTTCAGCAAGACATATTACTGCTGTAATACCTTACTTTGGCTGGGCAAGACAAGATAGAAAAGACAAGCCTAGAGTTCCAATAGGAGCAAAGTTAACAGCAAAGTTAATTGAAACTGCTGGGGCCACTAGAGTAATGACAATGGATTTGCATGCAGATCAAATCCAAGGATTCTTTGAAAAACCAGTTGATCACCTTTTTGCTTCAACTATCTTTTTACCTTATGTAAAAAGTTTAGGGTTGAACAATTTAACCATCGCTTCTCCAGATATGGGAGGTTCTAAAAGAGCCTATGCCTATTCTAAATTTTTAGAATCAGATGTAGTTATTTGTTACAAACAAAGAAAAGAAGCTAACATAATCGGTACCATGGAATTGATTGGTGACGTTAAAGGTAAAAATGTAATCTTAGTAGATGACATGATTGATACCGGAGGGACTTTAGCGAAAGCAGCCGATTTAATGATGGAAAAAGGAGCCTTAAGCGTAAGAGCAATTTGTACACATGCCATCTTATCCGGAGATGCGTACGAAAAAATAGAAAACTCCCAATTATTAGAACTGATAGTTACGGATTCTATCCCGTTGAAGAAACAATCACATAAAATAAGAGTGCTGAGTTGTGCTCCTCTTTTTGCAGATGTTATGCACATGGTGCACCATAACAATTCCATTAGCGGGAAGTTTATAATGTAGTAACGCGAGGAGGTAGTACTTAGTACTCAGCGAATAGTCAAAAATGGAGTACGACAAACTTTGTACCAACCACTCAGGACTAGAACATAAGAATTATTAACAATTATATATATTACAATGAAATCGATTACAATTAAAGGATCAGAAAGAGAAAGCGTAGGTAAAGTAGCAACTAAAGCCTTACGTAATGCTGGAGAGGTTCCTTGCGTGTTATACGGAGGAGATCAGCCAGTACATTTTTCAGCACAAGAAAAAGCATTCAAAAACTTGGTTTATACTCCAAACGCTCACACAGTTGTGATCGATCTTGGCGACGGAAAATCATTTACTGCTATTCTAAAAGACATTCAGGTTCACCCTGTGACAGACGACATTTTACATATTGACTTCTTTCAAATCTTTGATAATAAAGAAATCACTATTGAAGTTCCTGTTAAAATCATTGGTGACTCAAAAGGAGTTATGGCTGGTGGAGATTTGCGTCTGAACAACCGTAAACTTAAAGTTAAAGCCTTACCTCAAAATCTTCCTGATTTTGTTGAAGCTGATATTACGCCACTTAACATGGGTAACAAATTATATGTTACTCAAGTTCCTACACCAGACTTCAAAATCATGCACCCAGACAACACAGTAATTTGTCAAGTGAAGATTTCTCGTGCAGCTATGAAAGCAGCTCAAGAAGCAGCAAAAGCAGCAAAAGCACCTGTAAAAGGAAAGAAAAAATAATATTTTTTCACTCATATCTAAAAGCATCAGTTGTAAAGCTGGTGCTTTTTTTATTTAATATATCTAGCGAAATCCCAGGATTTTTTCAAATTCTTAATTTTTAAGAAGCACAAACACCTACATCCTACACAGGACTTATCCGCTAATCTTTTTATCTGCTAAAAAAAGCTGTCAAAAAGGATTTATTACTATTGGGACTATTTTCTAATGTTTTTACTCCTTGGGCTCCACTACATTTTACTCCACCAAAATTTATAATTATCTCATTGACAAACTATCTAATTAAGTTTACTTTTACACTATGCTTAAATGGATATCAAATATATTTTCATCAAAACAAAAAGAAGACAATACTGATTGTATGAACAAATTTTTAATAGTAGGATTAGGAAACATAGGCGCTGAATATGTAAACACACGCCACAATATTGGATTCAAAATACTGGATTATTTTGCCAAAAAAGAACAACTTTCATTTCAAACCGTCAAACTGGGTGCCCTTGCAGAATACAAATTTAAAGGAAGAACCTTTTTCCTTTTAAAACCGAATACCTATATGAACTTATCTGGTAAAGCGGTACAATACTGGATGGACAAAGAAAACATTTCACTTGAAAACATCTTTGTCATTACTGATGATTTGAACCTATCTTTCGGTACAATCCGAATCAAGCCTAAAGGAAGCGATGGAGGCCACAACGGATTAAAAAACATTAACTTGATTTTGAATACCAACCAGTATACACGTTTCCGTTTTGGAATTAGTGACGAATTCAAAAAAGGCAAACAAATCGATTATGTACTTGGAGATTGGGATGACGCCGAAAAAACAGCACTTCCAGAACGATTAGAAGTAGCATCCGAAATCATAAAATCTTTTGGAACCGCCGGATTAGAAAATACTATGACAACGTTTAATGGCAAATAAAAAAAGGGAAACATGCTATCATGTTTCCCTTTTCTATTCAAATCAATAATCAGTATTGTTTGATTTTTACATATTTCAGACTACTGAAAATAATCTGTTAACTACTGGATCAATATCTTTTTTATTTCCTTTTTACTTCCATCAATTATTGTTAAAAAGTAAAATCCTGGCTGCGTGTTTACCAATTGAATATTCTCTTGATAATCATAGCTACCCCTATAACTCATCGCCTTTTCGAATATTTTTCTACCTAATAGATCATGAATTACTATTTTAATTCCAGATGTCGACGTACTAATAAATTGAAAAGTGAAATTTCCTTTATTCGGATTTGGATATAAAAGAAAATTAGTTAATTCAAAATCGGGTACAACCAAAGTATAATTTTTCGTGCAAATATTAATAGAAGCGGAATTTAACATGCCAGTATCAGTTTCATACGCATCTCTTATTCTAAAAGTCCAATTGCCTTGAGGGTTTTCTCCGTTAAAAGCTGCTAATGCTTGGAAAGGAACTACCGTTTGCAGCGATGTTACAGCACATACTAAATCAGACCCAGAGTCATCATAGCTGAGTAGTAACGTACCATTTGTATTACTACAACTCCTCTCAAACAATTTTACTGTTGTTCCTTGTGGACTTATTACTTCCATCTCAACATCAGATAAATAAGAATGAGTTAGGCTTACGTTAAAGTTTATGTCAGCAACCGAGCTTACACTAGACGGAACAGTAATAACTCTAGCTGTATAGGCAGCTTGTTCTGGTATAACAAAAGGAGCTGCAAATGTATAAGTAGCACAGGTAGACTCGACTGAATATCCTATAGCAAAAGCGGTACTGTTCACTGCATAATAAATGTTACCTACTGGCTCAATTAAAATCCTACTGTTCTTAGCCGTAAGGTTTGGAACTATAATTGTCTCAGAACCGTCATTTGGGGTGTTATTTGCCAATAGGATTGGAAAAGTAACTCCCCCATCAACAGAAAGTCTAATATTTACATTAGCAGAACCGGGTAATGTATTAGTATTATTTACAGACCAATTAATTGTATTACTTTGCCCCTGAAACCAGCTTAAATCATCTGTACTTTGAGAGGTGATTACAAATGGTCCCGCTGTTCCAATGACATTCACAGTCATTTCATCTGTATTGGTTTGTGCTGTTCCCTGTGGCGCATTATCTCTTGCTGTCAATGTAAAATGTAGCACTCTAGGAACATCCGCAACCGATTCCCACTTACTTCTTAACTTATTTGACAATACATTACTATACGGTGGCATATACCTTACAGAATTAGCACTAGGATATACAGATCGAAACAAAGGACCATCAGGTTTTGTAGCAATAGCAAGACTATTGTCTCCACTGGAAGTTACCGCAGCATCATTTTGCTCCCAAGTGTAAGTAAGAACATCACCTGTAGCATCTGTTCCTGTTCCTTTTAAAACGAATGCAGTCCCCTTGGGTATAGTGTAATCTGCTCCAGCATTTATTACAGGAGGATTATTACTGATCATAGCCTTAGTGGGACAGGTCTTCGTAGCAAGATTAGTTTGAATTTGCAAAATACTAACATAGGCAAAATAATCATCAGAGCTAGCTTGAACGTCATAATCAGTTGTAATACCAGCATACCCCATAATTGTTGAACCACTTCCCGGTTCTACATTTACATTTACAGGAGTTTCTTCCAACTCATGCGAAAAGGTATGATTTGCACCCAACTGATGTCCTATTTCATGCACAACAAAATCAATATCAAAAGTATCGCCTTGTGGAACCCCATCTGCAGGCGAAGTGTAAGCACTTCCTTTCCCCAACGGATTGCTAATAGTCGGTGACACACACACGCAACCGATACATCCAGCATTCCCACCTCCACCGGTAGCCCCAAACAAATGACCAATATCATAATTACCCTCCCCAATCACATTCGTTAAAGTAGTCTGCGCCTCCTGACTCCAAGCACCAGCTGCCCCTATTGTAGCGGCTGAGTAAGGATCAGTTGCAGCATCGAGATAAACTACAGCATCGTTATTGGTAATAAGAACGAGTCGGATAGCCAAATCTTTATTAAATATACCATTGACTCGAGACATAGTCGCATTCATTGCCGCAAGTGCTTTTTCCTTCGTTCCTCCATGGTAAGCTGCATATTCACCCGTACAAGATAAAGCCAATCGCAAAGTATTAAAAACCTTATTGTTTGCCGCTGTTTTAACCGTCTTGTTTAGCAATTGCTTATTTAAAGTTAAATCATCCGTTTTACAAACAAATGGTAGATTTCCTTTATCTCTATTCTTAGAAGAAAAGAGAGCGTATAAAGAAGCATCGTCCTCAGAGACCTCTATAAATTCTGATCCGCTTTCAGCCCTAAGGATCATAGTTTGCATTCCTTGTGGCGACAGACTAAAATTAAGCGAAGCTGTTGGATCTGTAATCCCCACCCCTGAATATGCTCTAATATCAGGATATTTAATTTGAAGTTCGGGTTCAAAATTAGAAGATTCCCAAACTAAAAACTTTTCTAACACTCCATTTAAGTTTGGGATAGTGATTTCGATACCGCTATTTTTTGCTGTATTGCTATGGGTTGAACTCAATGCCTGTTTTAACCCATCCTCATTTAACTGAAATAATATTTCCTGCTTTGGCTTACTCTTCCCCGTTTTATCAATCTTACTTGATGACATGTCTTGATTTACCCTCCTCCAGAATCCTTCCGTTTGAGCATGGATAGGTAAGCACCACAGCGCGATTAAGAGAATCAGAACACTTTTTTTCATAGTTACAGCATATTTATGTAACAAATTTAAAGAATTTAAATCCAAATTTAAGATAATTGACTTAATTTAAGAATTTCATTGAAAATCAATTCTTGATACTGTCACATTTAAAATAGATAGTATAAATTTGCGTAACCATAAAATAATTCAATTGAAGATTTTTCATTCTATTAAAGATTTCAGCACCACAAAGAAAACAATTCTTACATTGGGTACTTTTGACGGTGTCCATTTAGGGCATCAAAAAATTCTCGAAAGAATTATTGATAATACTGCAAACAATAAATATGAAAGTCTAGTACTTACTTTCTTTCCGCATCCGCGCATGGTTTTACAGGAGAATTCAGAAATTAAATTACTAAACACCATGGAGGAAAAAGTCTATTTAATGGAAAATATGGGAATTCAAAATCTTGTCATCCATCCTTTTGATACCGTTTTCTCCCAATTAACTGCTGAAGAATTTGTACGAACAGTTCTCGTAAATCAATTTGATATCCATAAAATAATTATTGGTCATGACCATAGGTTTGGTAGAGACCGTACGGCAAACATCGACGACCTCATTAGTTTTGGAAAACAATATGGATTTGAGGTTGAGCAGATATCTGTACAAGAAATTAATGACCTTTCAATAAGCTCAACCAAAATCAGAAAAGCTATTTCACAAGGAAATATGCCTCTGGCAAATGAATACTTAGGGTACGACTATTTTTTATCTGGAACTGTTTTCAAAGGAAAACAACTCGGCAGAACCATTGGATTCCCCACTGCAAACATAAAAATAGAAGAAGATTACAAACTAATTCCCCATAACGGTGTTTATGCGGTGAAGAGTATCATCAATCAAAAAACTATTTTTGGAATGATGAACATAGGGTTTAACCCCACTGTATCTGGAGAAAAACTGTCCATAGAAGTCCATTTTTTTGATTTTGATACCGACTTGTATGAGCAAAAAATAAAAGTCTCAATACTTAAATACATCCGTGCGGAGCAAAAATTCGACTCTGTTGATTTACTAACCGAACAATTGGAAAAAGATAAAAGTACTACAATTACTTATTTACAACAACTTTAACTTTTATTGGAAAAATTTTAAGCCACAGCAAATACTTTCCTATATTTTGTGTAAATTTGATAGTTAACCACCTTGTGTTACAGCATACTGCTTTTTAACTTTAAAAAATAAAATGTATGAAGTTACCTAAAGAATTGTACAACGGAATTATTATTTGGATTGGAATAAGTATTTATTTCCTGTCAATGCAGGCTTTAGACCTTGCGGATTTGTTCTATCTTAGGGCTCTAAATATTCTATTTATCTACTACGGCGCAAATAGAATGTTAAGAAGTAATTACAAAGAAGGAAAAACTGAGCTTCCAACCAATGCCATCTCTGCGCTTATCACTGCTCTTATTGGTGTGTTTATTAGTATTGCTGGATTAGTTTCGTACAGTTACATTCAAGGTGGTGATAAATACATCGAATCTCTTTCAGCCTCTTTTTTATTTGGTGGAGACCCAACTGTTGTGACCTATGGTGTTTCCTTACTCTTTGAAGGTATTGTATCTGCAGTAATCGTAACGTATACTTTAATGCTATTTTGGAAAAAGCGTTATCCTTCTGACTAGATCAAGGAGGAAAACCAATTCCATTTCATTTTTGAAAACTATTGCATTTCTTCATTAGAACAATTTGACTACTTTTGCGCCATTAAAAACCACACCGATGAGCACTACGAAACACAATTGGACAAAAGAAGAAATTATTGCAATATATAACAAACCGATGATGGATTTACTTTATGAAGCAGCATCCATCCATAGAGAACATCATGATCCAAACGTGGTTCAGGTGTCTACTTTATTGTCTATTAAAACGGGAGGTTGTCCAGAAGATTGTGGCTACTGTCCTCAAGCAGCAAGGTACCATACCTCAGTTGAAGGGAATGACTTGATGTCAGTGAATCAAGTAAAAGCGCAAGCTTTAAGAGCAAAAGAAAGTGGCTCCTCTAGAGTTTGCATGGGAGCAGCTTGGAGAAATGTAAAAGATGGTCCTGAATTTGATCAAGTATTAGAAATGGTTCGAACTATTAATAAACTGGAAATGGAAGTTTGTTGTACCCTTGGTATGATCACTGAAAACCAAGCTCACCGTTTAGCAGAAGCCGGTTTATACGCTTACAATCACAATTTAGACACCTCAGAAGAATACTATAAAGAAGTGATTTCAACTCGTGGATTTGAAGACCGTTTACAAACAATCGAAAATGTTCGCAAAACGAATGTTACAGTCTGTAGTGGTGGAATAATAGGAATGGGAGAAAGTATTGAGGACAGAGCAGGAATGTTAGTCGCTCTTTCAACATTGAATCCGCAACCGGAATCTGTGCCTATTAACGCTTTGGTTCCCGTTGAAGGTACACCGATGGAAGAAGCCAAGCCTGTTGAAATATGGGAAATGATACGAATGGTTGCCACATCCCGAATTATAATGCCTAAAACCCAGGTCCGTTTATCAGCTGGAAGAATGAACATGACTAGGGAAGGTCAAGCGATGTGCTTTTTTGCTGGTGCAAATTCTATTTTTGCAGGGGACAAATTATTAACTACGCCAAACCCAGACGTAAATGAAGATATGAAAATGTTTGAAATGCTAGGACTAAACCCTCAAAAACCATTTGCTAAAATTTCTCAACCTACTACAGTTGAAGCTGCTAACTCTCAATTTACCACTCTTGGAGAAAAACCGAAATGGTCAAGACCAAGTCACACTATTGAGAAAAATATTGAAGCATCAGGTAAAAGAAAATAATATTTTATGCTTTTACAAAAACCCCATTCTGCAAAAACAGAATGGGGTTTTTTTTGTAAAATTGTGCCGTTCTAAAACAGGTCGAAACAAAAAATATCCTTTTGGAAAAACAGTAAAACTTTCGATGGACCCTGTATCAGAAAAAGCTGTTGCATAAC
>JBLIKD010000081.1:0-8658 GCA_047636275.1 Flavobacterium sp.
TATTACTACATATTTAATTTCTGGAGGCTCTGGAAGATTAACTATGTTGCCTTTCATCCGCTATCCTGCGGACAAAGAAAACAGTATGTTCATTAATCATGATAAAACACACTTGCGCCAGCAATTAGAATTATTAGTACTTTTCTTTTTTTTATTGATTTTAAGTGCTTTATGTAAAATTGAGGAAGAAGACTTGCTGAGAGAATGGCTATCAATCGTGCTTTTTTGTTGCATATAAACTTTATCTTTGTAGAAAATTATTCGGTTTGAATCAAAAACTCACTATAAAATTCCCAAACTCGATTTCTGTTACAATTAAACGGGAAGATTTGATTCATCCTTTTGTTTCAGGAAATAAGTTCAGAAAGCTGAAGTATAATTTGCTTCAAGCAAAAGAAGAGAATCAGAGAACACTGCTCACTTTTGGCGGAGCTTATTCTAATCATATTGCTGCAGTAGCCTTTGCTGGAAAAGAAAAGGGTTTCAAAACTATTGGGATTGTTAGAGGGGATGAATTGCATGATAAAATAGCGACTAATCCAACCTTACTATTTGCACAAAAGCATGGCATGCAATTCGAATTTGTTTCAAGAGAGGAGTACCGCTCAAAAAGCGAAAGTTCATTTATAGAAAATTTAAAAAAGAAATATGGAGACTTTTACCTTATTCCTGAGGGGGGTACTAATGAACTGGCGATAAAAGGCTGTCAGGAAATCCTAACTAAAGAAGACGCACAGTTCAATTATATTTGTTGTTCTGTAGGTACTGGTGGGACTATAGCAGGAATTATTAACAGTGTATTGCCACATCAAAAAGTTTTAGGATTTCCTGCCTTAAAAGGAGACTTTTTAAAAGATGAAATTCGTACTTTTGTAACGCAAATTCCAGATGAAAAATGGGAGTTAATAACCGAGTATCATTTTGGTGGATATGGTAAAGTAACTCAGGATTTAGTTGCTTTTATCAATCAGTTTTATGAAAAAAATAAAATTCCTTTAGATCCTATTTACACGGGAAAGATGATTTTTGGTGTTATGGATAGGATAGCTGCTAACTACTTTCCGGCTGAGTCGAAAATTTTACTAATTCATACTGGTGGAATTCAAGGAATTGAAGGGATGAATACACGATTACGAAAGAAACAATTACCAATAATTAATGCCCATGTTTAAAAAAACACTACTGCTATTGACACTACTGACTTTACTGAGTTGTAATGTTACCAAACCAGTGATAATAACAAAAAAAGCGGTGCCTTCAAGTTCAAAAAGAGTAGCGGCTCGTGCTGCTAAAAAGGCAAATGAAGTCAAACTAATGCTGAAACAAAAGCAAAGACAAGTTGATGAAGATGGTGAAATAATCAAATCAACATCAGTAACGTATGTTGGTACTGACGTAATAGGGATGTATATTTTCCAGTATAAAGATATTGCGATGAGCAATATGAAGATTTACGGAATCCCTGCAAGTATTATCTTAGCTCAGGGGATATTAGAATCGGGAGCAGGAAGAGGGGATTTATGTATTAAAGCTAATAACCATTTTGGGATAAAGTGCCATGAAGGTTGGACTGGGGAATCGGTCAGACACGATGATGATTCTAGTCAGGAATGTTTTAGAAAATACGATGCACCTGCAGGGTCATTTAATGATCATGCTTTGTTTTTGACAGGTAGAAGTAGGTATGCTAGTTTGTTCAATTTGTCAAAAGAGGATTATAAAGGATGGGCAAATGGTCTCAGAAGAGCGGGTTATGCCACAGACCCCAAATACCCAGAGAAGCTCATATCATACATTGAGCGTTATGATTTGGGACAGTATGATGCCGTTGTTATGGGTAAAGACTATACTCCACTTGAAAAGCAAGACACCAGAATAGCTGCTTTTGATAGTCAGAATCAATCCCTGTATGAGGTGCAAAAAGGAGACACTTTGTATTCCATATCAAAAAAATATAACCTGTTAGTTAATGAGTTAAAGCAAATAAATAATTTGTCAGCCAATACAATATCGATTGGACAGAGGCTGATAGTGAAATAACAGAAGTTTAGAAGAGAGAAGATCGTAAATAAAATAACAAAATTATACATGTTATATAAAAGAAGTAGTCAGCTTTTTGCTGAAGCAGAAAAGGTAATTCCGGGAGGAGTAAATTCACCAGTAAGAGCGTTTAAAGCAGTAGGGGGAACTCCCATTTTTGTGCAACGTGCAAAAGGTGCTTATTTGTACGATGAAGATGGCAATCGTTTGATTGATTACATTAATTCTTGGGGTCCTATGATTTTAGGGCATGCCTTTGAGCCGGTAGTACAGGCCGTAATTGAGAAAGCAAAGTTGGGTACTTCTTTTGGTATGCCAACAGAACTGGAAACTCAAATTGCCGCTTTAGCAGTTTCTATGGTGCCTAATGTCGATAAAATAAGGTTTGTGAATTCAGGTACGGAGGCTTGCATGAGTGCGGTAAGACTTGCTCGAGGATTTGCAAAAAAAGATAAAATAATAAAATTTGCTGGTTGTTATCATGGTCATTCTGACTCGTTTTTGATTCAGGCAGGAAGTGGAGCAGTAACTTTTGGTTCGCCTAATAGTCCTGGAGTAACTGCCGGAACAGCTAAGGATACTTTACTGGCTACCTATAATGATTTAGAAAATGTCAAGACCGTAATTGATGCCAATAAAAACGAAATTGCCGCTATAATAGTGGAACCAGTTGCAGGTAATATGGGTTGCATCCCGCCGAATAAAGGATTTTTAGAAGGTTTACGTCAACTTTGTGATGACAATAACATTCTCCTTATTTTTGATGAGGTTATGACTGGATTTCGATTAGCACGGGGCGGAGTACAGGAGTTGTTAAATGTTGATGCTGATATTATTTGTTTCGGAAAAGTAATAGGTGGTGGTTTGCCAGTAGGTGCTTTTGCAGCTCGTGCAGAAATAATGGATTATCTTGCTCCAATAGGGCCTGTTTACCAAGCAGGAACTTTATCTGGAAATCCATTGGCTATGGCTGCAGGATTGACGATGTTGCAAACATTAAATAATGATCCTGCTATTTTCGATAGATTAGCAGAGAAAACGGCTTATCTACATAAAGGTATTGAATCTGCTTTAAAAGCAAATAACGTGGTGCATACCATAAACAGAATTGGATCTATGATTTCAGTTCATTTTGATGCTACTCCTGTAATCGATTTTAAATCGGCTGCAAATGGAGATAATGATATGTTCAAAAAATTCTTTCACGGATTGTTAAAAGAAGGAATTTATATTGCGCCATCCGCTTATGAAAGTTGGTTTATAACGGATGCACTTAGCTACGAAGATTTAGATTTTACGATTCGAGCAGTTGATAAAGTATCTAAAACCTTTTAGACACAGAAAAAACTTCCGGCTTTCACCGGAAGTTTTTTTTTACTGATTAGGTATCTAAAATAGTTATACCAAAAAAAATCCTGCGTTATTGCAAAGTGTTCTGGCTCAATAATGCAGGTATAATAGGGAAATAGTACAATGCAACTGGACTATGTAGAGCATATATCTGTATGTGATAAAAACAGGGCTTGATATTTACACTATTTTATCTGAAATAGAGAAAGCAACACTAATTCTAGGTCATTAGTATTGCTTTCTTGTTCACAAGTGTTTTGAATAAATAGGGTAGCGGTACTGTATTTATAACTTTTGATATTATCTTTATATCAGACTCCCTTTGAGTAGAACTACTCCTTTTAATTTATTTAAATATTATGACAGTAAAGAGCAACTTAACCACACAAAAGATTTCTTTCTTTTCAACACAGCCTTACGATAAAGTTTTTTTCGAAAAGTACAATGCTGATTTTGGCTTTGAATTAGAGTTTTTTGAAGTTCAATTGAATTCTCGTACGATAAATTTAATGCAAGAGACTGCTATCGTATGCGTTTTTGTTAATGATGTTGTAGATGCTGAAGTCATTGAAAAACTGGCAGAAAATGGCGTGAAAATTATAGCTTTACGCTGTGCAGGCTTTAATAATGTGGATCTTATAGCTGCTCAAAAAGCAGGTATAAGAGTATGTCGAGTTCCAACCTATTCTCCCGAGGCTGTCGCTGAGCACGCCATGGCTATGATATTGACTCTAAATCGTAAAACGCATAAAGCATATAATAGAGTGCGCGAACAGAATTTTTCATTAAAGGGACTTTTGGGTTTTGATTTACATGGTAAAACAGTAGGGGTCATAGGAACGGGAAACATAGGCAAAGCATTTGCCAAAATTGTTTTAGGCTTTGGTTGTAAAGTTTTAGCTTTTGATATAAACAAAGATCAAGAGATGGAAAAGTTGGGAGTGCAATATGAAGCCATGGAAACTATTTTTAAATCGGCTGATATCATTTCTTTGCATTGTCCATTAAATGATAATACAAAGCACATGATAAATAAAAGCTCGCTTTTGCAAATGAAAGATAATATTATGCTTATTAACACAAGTAGAGGAGCTTTAATTAATACTACAGATATTATTGAAGCACTAAAAAATGGTAAAGTTGGTTATTTAGGGATTGATGTATACGAACAAGAAGAGAAATTATTTTTTAAAGATTTGTCTGAAGATATTATTCAGGACGATGATATACAACGATTAACAAGTTTTCCTAATATGTTGTTAACTGCTCATCAGGCGTTTTTCACTAATGAGGCACTTACCCAAATAGCGCTCACTACATTTAGAAATGTATCTGATCTAATCACTAAAAAAGATATTGAAAATAAAGCAGCATTATTAAATTAAATCAAAAGGGAACCCAATTGAGTTCCCTTTTGATTTAATTTGTACAGCAAAATTACTCTTTCAAGCGACAAGCCTTTGTGTCTCCAACAACAATGACTTCAGTCATTCCTAAGGAAGATAAATTTTTCATGGCTTTGTCCCATTTTTTACCGCTCAATTCTGATTTTATTTTCAATAATCCAAATTCCATTTGGTTGTCATTAGCTTGCAATAAAGAAACAATCCGTTTTTCATCGTCTTCTAGCTCCACTTGAACTTGTTTTTTTTCTGGTCTCATTTGAGGGAACAACAATACTTCTTGAATAGAGGCATTATTCGTCAAATACATGATTAAACGATCCATTCCTATTCCCATACCTGATGTAGGCGGCATACCGTATTCTAGGGCTCTAAGGAAATCTTCATCAATAAATTCAGTTGCTTCATCGTCTCCTTTTGCAGCTAATTTTAATTGCTCTTCAAAACGTTCTCTTTGATCAATAGGGTCATTTAATTCAGAGTAGGCATTTGCTACTTCTTTACCGCAAACCATTAATTCAAAACGTTCCGTCAATTCAGGGTTGTCTCTGTGTTGTTTACACAATGGAGACATTTCCTTTGGATAATCCGTAATGAAAGTCGGTTGGATATAGTTTCCTTCGCATTTAGCTCCAAAAATTTCATCAATCAATTTTCCTTTACCCATTGTGGCATCCACATCAATCCCCATTCCTTTCGCTGCATCAAATAGTTCCGCTTCACTTTTACCTGAAATATCAAAACCAGTAAAATGTTTGATAGAATCAGTCATTGTAACACGCGCATAAGGTGCTTTGAAGTTTATTTTATGTTCGCCAAAGGTAGCTTCGCTGGTTCCGTTTACCGCAACAGCACAATGCTCTAAAAGGTCTTCGGCAAATTTCATCATCCAGTTGTAGTCTTTGTAGGCTACATATATTTCCATAGCGGTAAATTCTGGGTTGTGTGTTCTGTCCATCCCTTCGTTACGGAAATTTTTAGAAAACTCATAAACTCCTTCAAAACCACCAACAATTAATCTTTTTAAATACAGCTCATTGGCAATACGCATGTATAAGGGCATGTCTAGCGAGTTGTGGTGTGTGATAAATGGGCGCGCTGCAGCACCACCAGGAATGGGCTGTAAAACAGGTGTTTCCACTTCAAGATAGCCTCTGTCGTTAAAGAAAGAACGCATGGCATTGAACATTTTTGTTCTTTTGATAAAAGTTTCTTTCACGTGGTCATTTACCGTTAAATCCACGTAACGACGACGGTACCTTTGCTCCGCATCTGCAAATGCATCGTACGTTTTACCGTCAGCATCTGTTTTTACAACAGGAAGCGGTTTCAAAGCTTTCGCCAATACCGTTAATCCGTAAATATGAACAGAGATTTCACCGACCTGAGTTCTGAAAACCGTTCCACGAACTCCAATAAAATCACCAATATCTAATAGTTTTTTGAAAACAACATTGTACATTGTTTTCTCCTCGTCAGTCGAAATATCATCTCTCGCGACATAGATTTGAATCCGCCCTTCAGCATCTTTCAATTCCGCAAACGAAGCCTTTCCCATGATGCGTTTTCCCATCAATCGACCTGCTAAAACCACTTCTTTTCCGTCGTATTTATCGAAATCGGCAAGGATTTCACTGGAATAGGCGGTAGTCACAAATTCGTTTGCAGGATAAGGGTCAATTCCTAATTCGCGTAATTGGGTGAGTGCTTCTCTACGAAGTATTTCTTGTTCGGATAATGCCATTTTATGCTGTTTTTAAGTCGGCAAAGATACTGTATAAGAAGTAAAGTAGCAAGGCTCTAATCTGCAAGTTGTAGTATTAAATTTTTTTGGTAAAAGGATTTTTTTATTAAACCAAAATTTAAAAGATTATCAATTAAATTTTGTCCTGATATCGACTCTTTTTTCTTGTAAAAGAAGAAAAAATGCGATAAAGAAGACGTAAGATTAGGATTGCTATGAGGAGTGTGTTTTTCATGATTTTCTTTACTCTTTGTTAGTTTCAAAAATATCTTACTAAAAGTATTTGTTTGTGAGAGATAACGAATAATAGCAGCATCCCGTGTCACTTTTAATTTTTTTTTGAATAATTATAAACCCTAACGTTTTTTTAACAATCTCAAAATCAATATTTTAAATAAATAATCGGAACTTTAATTTTCTTTTAAATTAATTTTTAATGCTTGAGGAGTACTCAAAACTTAAAAAGAAGAACAACTTCAAAACTAAGTAAACATTTAAAAAATAATATTATGAAAGCACTAGTTTATTATGGCCCCCGAGATGTAAGGGTCGCAGAAATGCCGGACGCTATAATTGAGCAACCGACGGATGTATTGGTTAAAATAACTGCTACCAATATTTGTGGATCTGACCTGCATATGTATCAAGGTCGAACGGATATGGAATCGGGAAGGATTTTAGGACATGAAAATATGGGTAGAGTTGTCGAAATAGGCAAAGCCGTAACACAGATTAAAGTTGGAGATATGGTTTGTCTTCCATTCAACATTGGATGCGGTCACTGCCGCAATTGTGAAAGCGGTTTAACTGCTTTTTGTCTTACAATGAATCCGGGATTCGCTGGTGCTGCTTATGGTTTTGCCGGAATGGGCCCCTACGGTGGCGGACAAGCCGAATACCTTCGCGTTCCTCATGGTGATTTTAATTGTTTAAAATTACCGGAAGACGCTGTTGAAAAGCAAAATGATTATGTGATGTTATCGGATGTTTTCCCCACAGGATATCACGCAACTGAATTGGCTGGTGTAAAGCCAGGAGATTCAGTTGTTATTTATGGCGCAGGTCCAGTTGGGCTTATGGCAGCACATTCGGCTAGCATTAAAGGGGCCAGTAAAGTTATGGTGGTGGATAGTCATCCTGACCGACTCAAGCTTGCTGAAGAATTGGGTGCCATTCCTATTGACTTTTCGAAAGGTTCCGCTGTGGAACAGGTACTGGAGCTTACCAAAGGCGTGGGTGCTGATAAGGGTTGCGAATGCGTAGGGTACCAGTGTTGTGACAAACATGGCACGGAGCATTCTAATATAACGATGAATGAACTCGTCCAAGCGGTAAAAGCAACTGGTTCTATTGGAGTTGTTGGAGTTTTTGTTCCCAAAGACCCTAAGTCAAAAGAAGAACTGCAGAAAAAAGGACACATGGATTTTGACTTTGGTCAATTCTGGATGAAAGGGCAGCGAATTGCCACGGGACAGGCAAATATAAAAGCATACAACCGTCAGCTTTCTACATTAATTTCGGTTGGTAAAGCGAAGCCATCTTTAATTGTCTCGCATGAACTTTCATTAAACGAGGCTCCTGATGCCTACAAACATTATGATGCCCGTGAAAAAGGATGGACGAAAATAATCCTTAAACCATAGATGGGCACGGGTGAAAAATTATAAATTAGTTAATTATTTATTGTTGTAATTACAAACTGAAACCTGAGTCTGAACAATTTATTGCGCGATTCCATGGAGGAATAAATGGATATTAATAATTCTATAAAATATATTATTAATATCCATTTATTGTTCTTGTAATATAATTTGTGGTCTGATTTTTAAAATTCATGTTTCAAACCGTTGTACCTTTGCGTCTCAAAACCTTTGAACTTTTAAAAAGAAATGAACAAAACAATCCAACTTCAAGATTTAGGAAACAAAGACTATAAAGAAACTTGGGAATACCAGGAAGAATTGTTCAAAGGAATCGTTGATTTGAAAATCAGAAATAGGAGAGAGGAGCTTACTTTAGAGACTCCTAATTATCTTTTGTTCGTGGAACACCCGCATGTGTATACCTTAGGCAAAAGCGGCGATTTGTCTAATTTGCTATTGTCTGAAAAACAACTTGAAG